>UQCL01000058.1 GCA_900539505.1 uncultured Campylobacter sp.
TTGAAATTAAAATAATCAAAAAAAATAGAAACAAATGAAAATATACTCCAAGAGAATACGAAAGCTTAAAATTTCTTGTAATAGGCTCTAAATCTATCAAATTTTTAACCCTTTTAACTTCTCCATTTATGACAAATTCTATCGTTTTATTTGTGAATTTGGTTCGTATTTGTTTTTGATAATGTAGTAATAAAAGGCCTAAATAATATGTAAAATTACAAACGTAAAAGGAAAATATAATAAAATTTTAATTTCTTTTTTGTGTATATTGTCCGTGTAATCAATACAGGCAGTTGATAAAATCACAAACGCTCCTATAAAACAAAATAAATCCAAATTTTTAAGGAAAAATTCATAAGGATTTTTAATTACTATCGGCTCTTTATCGTAGTCTCTTTGATTGAAATCGCTTAAATTTGCGTTTTCGTTTGAGTTTAAATCCCGTTTTTTAACATTTTTATTCCAGTTTTCAAAATTTTCCAAATTTTATCCTTCCGTTTTTTCTGCTTCTCTCGTCATTGCGGGTGAACTTTGCAAGCGAAGCAATCTGTCGACAGTGAATGTTACAATCTCAGTCCTTTTCTCGCCTTGATTTGGTTGCTTTTGCGAATTCTATATCCACCTTACTTAAGCAGCTATAAATTCCCCGTGAGTCTTTAGCCGCTTCACTTACTCCAGCCCATTCGGTAGATCGGCTCATCGATAAGAGCAACCTTAGAGCTTTGCTTTACGGTATTAGAATTCTCGTCTATCGTTATCTCTTTGTAGTTTAGATCGATACTTTTGATATTATTATCCGCAAGCGAGCTTAGCTCTCCTTCGTCGGTAATGCCGTTAGAATTCGTACCTTTCCAAATTTTAAGCTTATTAAATATCTCGTCCTTTTCATCTATTACGTTGTCGCCATTTAGATCATAGGCCCTTTAAAGCTTCATAGCCGTTGGTCGCTTTTTTATCGGTATATCCGTAAACGGTATTTAAAATAGTATGATTTCCGAATAGCTCATTTCCATTATCTATTTTACCGGACACCATCCCCCTATCCCTCAAACAGATCAAAATTTTATCTGCAAACTGCCTAAATTTTAAAACTCAGCTTTTTGCAATGGGCGATTTAGAATTTTAGAAAAAGCGGGGGGCGGAAGCGAGGATAAAATTTATCCGCGTTGTGCAAATTTTACGTAGCAGCATTCGCGCAAAAGCGGAAAGCAAAAGTAAAATTTAACGGATAGCGCCTTTTTTGTGTGCTTAAGCAATACGATTTGCGCTAATAATTTTCCCGCGATACTACACAATCTTGGTCGTCCGCATTAAACCATCACCATTTTTGCGTAGTCTTATTTTACGCAAGCATGCGATGAAATTTCAAAATTTCAAATTTTGCGCCGCGAATTACTAGCTATTGCCGCGCGATTATATTATTATGTATATGTATTTTAATTGTGGCAAAATTTAACCCGAGTGATTCTAATATTTTGGTCAAAGCGCCGTATTAAATTTAAAATTTATCTCAAAAGAGATAGCCGTGCCTTAAAGACTCACTGAACGATCAGCTTGCACCCTCGCGCGCCAAAACGACCTTGAAAGTTTTTAAAATAATTACGATATCGTTCCAGATTGACCAGTTTTTCATATACCACGTATCCATGCCCGCCCTGGTCGCAAAATCCACATCGCTGCGCCCGCTCACCTGCCAAAGTCCCGTGATACCGGGCTTGACGGCGAGTATGAGATCGGCGTATTCGCCCATATCTTTGCGCTCGTATTGCGCGCACGGGCGAGGGCCTACGATGCTCATTTCGCCCTTTAGGACGTTGATCAGCTGCGGAAGCTCATCTAGCGAGCTTTTGCGCAAAAAATCGCCCAACTTCGTGATGCGCGGATCGTGCTCATATTTGTGATATTTTTCAAAATACTCCACCTCTTGCGGATTTTGCTTAAGATACTGAGCTAAAATTTCATCACCGTTTTCTTTCATCGAGCGAAATTTCAGACACCCAAACGGCTTGCCGCCAAATCCCATCCTTTGGTGCGAAAAAAATATGCGTCCCGTGGGCTCTTTTAGCTTCATCATCAGCGCGATTACGCCAAAAATCGGCACTAGCAAAGGAAGCGCTAAGAAAATTAGCGCCAAATCAAGCCCGCGTTTAAGAGCTAAATTTAGAGGACTTTTCAAAGAATTTCGTATCGCAAAGAGGCTGGTGCGCGAGGCAAAAACACTGTAAATATCTGCCTGCGTAAAGTCGTATGAGCGCAACACAGGGGTGAATAAAATTTCTTTGTTCTTTCTGATATTATGCTCGATAAGCTCGTTCAAGGCTTTCGCCCCAAGCCTGCTTCCGCCGATAAACAGCACGTCGTAATCGTTGCCAAGAGCTCTAACGTATCCCAAATACGCGCTTTCTAAGACGGCGCTCTCAAACTCCTCGCCCTCGCCTAAAATTTTCGCCCTCTTCTGCCATAAGCCAAATTTAAAAAGCTTCCTTTTCGTTACGAGCTTAAAAAGCGGCAAAACCACCGCCATAAAGGCAAAGCTCAGAATAAAGCTGGCACGCGAAAATTCGTAATTGACTTTGATTAAAGCAAGCAGCGCAAGACTTAGTAAAAGCCCCAAAAAGCAGCTTTTTACTAAAATTCTACTCTCGTGCCAAAAATCATATCGCCTCGAATAGATCCCCTGATAAAAAAATAGAAATATCATTATGACGTAGGACGGCGCGAAGCCCTGATACCTGCCGATGTCCAGCAGCGCGCTATCGCCGTAGAGCAGATTTTTAAGCACCACGGCAAGTCCGAAGCAAAGCCAGATGCCGAAAATGTCGACCGCCAAGATTATCAAAACGCAGAGTTGCTTTTTCATCCTAGCTCCTATTAAAATCATCTTGCAGGCGCACGATATCATCCTCGCCGGTGTAGCTGCCGACTTGAGCTTCGATTAGCACGACGGGGATTTTGCCCTCATTTGCGAGGCGATGAACCTCGCCCATTCTAATGAACGTAGATTCGTTCTCGCGCAACAAGAAATTTCGCTCGCCCACGGTCACGGTCGCGGTGCCGCTAACGACGATCCAATGCTCGTTGCGATGGTAGTGCTTCTGCAGCGATAGCCGCTTGCCGGGCTTAACGACGATACGCTTGATCTTGTAGCCGCGCTCATCTTCGAGCACCGTGTAGCTGCCCCACGGGCGGTGCGTCGTTACGTGCACGTGCGCTAGATCGCTACCGCCTAGCCGCTCCACCACCTGCTTTACCTTTTGGGTAGAGCCTTTTTTACATACGAGCAGGGCGTCTTTGGTATCGACGATAGCGAGATCCTCGATGTCTATGGCGGCTATCGTGCGGCCCGAGCCGATGATGAGATTGTTTTTAGAATTTAGAGCGATATTTTGCTCGCTTGCGGTGTTGCCGTTCGCGTCTTTGGGCAGCTCGGCGTCTAAGCTATCAAAGCTTCCCAGATCGCTCCAGCCGATATCTGCGGGCACGACCTTAGCAAGGCTCGTGCGCTCCATAACTGCGTAATCGATACTATCTGCGGGGATTTCTTGCATATCGCCTAGTTTAATTCTAATCGGATTTTCCGCGTTAGAATTTCCGTGCGCGCGAACGCAGGCTTCGTAAATTTCAGGGCCCTGCGCTTTTAGTTCGCCTAAAAATACGCCCGCTTTAAACATAAACATGCCGCTGTTCCAGTAAAAATTCCCCGCCGCTATGTAGCTTTGCGCAGCCGCAAGCTCAGGCTTTTCGTGAAATTTTAACACGTCCTCGCCGCTTGCTTCGATATAGCCGTAGCCCATATTTGCATCCGTTGGCTTGATACCAAACGTCACCAAAAATCCCTGTTTTGCAAGCTCGTGCGCGCGCAAGACGCTGTTTTTATACGCCGCTTCGTCTTTAATTAGATGATCGCTCGGCGTTACGAAAACGATCTCCTCGGCCTTTAAGCTCAAACACGCAAGCGCGATCGCAGGAGCCGTGTTTCTGCCAACGGGCTCGAGTAGAAATTTCACGCCGCGCGCGCCTAGGGCCTCAAGCTGATCGAGCGCCAAAAAATACTGCTGCTCGTTTGAGACGACGAGCGTACGCTCGCATAGCGGGGAGTTTCGCTCGTAACTCATCATAAAAAGCGAGCGATCGCTGAAGAGGCGCACGAACTGCTTCGGCATAAGCGTGCGGCTGATGGGCCACAGCCTCGTGCCGCTGCCGCCGCTTAGGATTATATTAGTCATTTAGGCCGTCCTTAAATTCCTCATATTTTTTCTCGACGTAGCTTTTGATCTCGGCTTCAAAGCGCGCGCGCGAAAATTTTAAAGAATTTTCTCTAATTTTTGTAGGCTCAAATTTATCATAATTTTGCTCAAATTTAGCTACGGCGGCGAGCAGCTCCTTTGCGTTTTGCTCCATAAAATACAGCCCGCTCTCGCCATCGCGCACCGTCTCGCGAGCGCCGCCGCGCCCAAAGCAGATCACCGGCGTACCGCATGCCTGCGCCTCCACCGGCGTAATGCCGAAGTCCTCCTCTGCGGCAAAAACAAATGCCTTAGCCCGCCCCATAAGATCCGCCATCGTTTCATCATCTGCGAAGCCCAAAAGTTCGACATTTTTACCCGCTTTTGACTTGATTTTCGCCATATCGGGTCCATCGCCGATGACGAGCAGCTTCTTATCCGTCTGCGAAAACGCCTCGACGATAAGGTCGATCTTTTTATACGGCACCATGCGCGAGGCGGTGAGGTAAAACCCCTCTTTGGCTTCGCGCAGCGTAAATTTATCCACGTCCACAGGCGGATAGATGACATCGCTGGGCTTGCCGTAGGTTTTTTTGATACGGCGCGCGATGTAGCGGCTGTTTGCAACGTAGTGATCCACGCGATTTGCGGTGCTCGCGTCCCAAAGCCTAATTTTATGTAAAAAATACTTCGCTAGCGCGCCCTTTAGACCGCGATCTAGCCCGCTTTCGCGCAAGTACTGATGATACAGATCCCACGCGTAGCGGATCGGCGTGTGCACATAGGCGATATGAAGTTGGTTAGAGTGCGTCAGCGCCCCCTTTGCGACGGCATGTGAGCTAGACAGCACGACGTCGTAGCCGCTTAGATCAAACTGCTCGATCGCAAGCGGAAATAGCGGCAGGTAGTTGCGGTATTTGTCTTTTGCGAATGGTAGCTTCTGAATAAAGCTCGTGTGGGCGCGCTTGCCTTTTAAAATTTTATCCCGGTCGGTACCCTTTAAAAAGTCGATGAGGCCGTAAATTTCAAAATCATCCCATATATTGGTAAAACTCTCGACGCATTTTTCCGCACCCGCATAGGTACTGAACCAGTCGTGAATAAGGGCTTTTTTCATTGCAAACTCTCCATTATTTCGATAATCTGTTTTGCCGAGCGCTCCCAGTCGAATCTTTTTATATTCTCAAAGCCTTTAATACGAAGCTCGTTTTGTAAATTTTTATCGTTTAAAACGGTTTGAATTTTATTTCTCATATCTTCTATGTCATTCGGATCAAAATAAACAACGCTATCGCCGCAAACTTCAGGCAAACTCGCAGCATTTGAGCAAACGACCGGACAACTGCACGCTTGCGCCTCAAGCGGCGGAATACCAAAACCCTCGTATAGCGATGGAAATACGAATAATTTCGCCAAATTATAAATAGCAGCGATATCCGCGTCTTTAACATAGCCCGTAAAAAATATGCGATCACTTAGATTTTTTGTCCGAATAATCTCAGAAATAGCGCTATCGCCCGTTATGAAGCCATTCTTTTTGCCCACTATAACTAAATTTAGATTCGTCTTTTCTAATGCAAATAATAAATTCTTTAAATTCTTATGCGGTTTAACATTTCCCACAAACAAAACGAAATCCTCAGGAAGACCATAGTCCTTTGCCGCCGCTTCTAAAGTATTTGAATCGTAATGGCGATTAAAGCGCTTCTCATCTATTGCGTTTGGTACAACAAAAATATTTTTACCGGTTTTAGTGTATTTTAATATCTCACTCCGCGAAAAATTTGAAACGCTAAGAACTATATCGCTTCGGCTTAGTGCTTGATTAAAAAGCGTTTTTGCATATATTTTCTGCATAAAATTTAGCGTATCGTAGAAGGCTAAATGGAATACGTCGTGGATAGTAACCACTCTAAATTTTGCTCTTATCGGCAGGATTGGGATATTAAAATGTGGAGACCAAAAAATATCACATTCAGGAATCGTTAAAGGCAGTTCAAACTGCTCTTTTACAGAATAAATTTTGCATTCGCATTCTAAAATTTGAACACTTTTACTCCACGCATAGTCCTGCATCTCGGCTCTACTACCAAGCAGAATAACTTCAAATTTTTCCACTAAAAAAGGCAGTAGCGATTTGATATATGTACCTATACCGGATGCTTTATGCATACGAAAATCAATTACTAACTTCTTATACTGCATTTATTACTTTCGTTTCGCCTCATCGTTTAAATTTAAAAATATAAATAAAATTTTCATTTTTCTTTCTTCGGTGACGAGCTAGCAAGTAATTCCCTAAGCCTGCCTAGCCACGTCATTTTTTCCAGATCGAGAGCTCGCCTCTCTTCTTTGCTTGAAATACAGCTCAAAAACTCCTCTTTATCTTCCGCAAAATGCACATAATCAGCCATATCCTTGATCTGCTCCCATTCTACGCTAACAACTTTTAATCCACAAGCAAGATACTCATACATTTTTAAAGGATTTATACTATTTACAAGATCGGGATAATCTTTAACATTAAAAGGAATTATACCCACCTGCGAATTATATAAAAACGCGGGGATTTTAGCGTATGGTATAGAGCCCAAAATATGCACGTTTTTTAGCTTTTTAAGTAAAGATAAGTCTTTTTGCTCCGGACCTATTATAATAAAACTATAATTTGGCAAATTTTTAGCACAGTAATACACTAAGTCCACATCAAACCAATCATGTATTGCCCCTACGTAAATTACCCTAGGCTCAGGAATATCTTCAAGCTCCTGCGGCAAAGACCTATCCGCCGCTTTAAAAAAATCAAGATCAATGCCATTTGGCACATATTCCATTTTAGATTTATCTTTTATTTGATCGTATTTTTCTTTTAAATTTTTTGCCGTATAAATGACTGCATCTACCTTATTTGCGATATTTATCTCGGCATTAAACTGCGCATCAGAAACCGCACCAAAACCTTTTGCGTAATCAGCTATCCTTAAAATAGATTTTTTATAAGTTATAGCATCTAGTAAAAAGCCGAACAATGGGCTATCAAACCACAATATATCAACCTCATTAAAACCCCGCTCCTTTATAAAATTTAATAAATTTGGATACGTAAAATTTTGCCAATTCTTTAAAACGAAATTCGACGATAGAAATAGCTTGTTTTGAGGAGTAAAAAGGGAGCGCGGAACATAATAAAAAATGCCCCCCGCACTTTCGCCGCCTTTTTTATAAATTCTTTCCCGCTCTTTTAATTCGTTACTATTTGCAAAAATTTTATGTATCGGCGAGATAGGATTTGAGATAAAAAGCACCTCATATCCTAGCTTTTCAAACGCCCTGGCATAATGATGGCTACCGACCTGAAACGGCGAAGTATAGTAATTCGCAACAGCCATTAAAACTTTTTTAGACATTTTTCATCAACTTTCCATATCCATTTGAATATAACTCAAATTTACTATAATAAAATTCCCTATTTGCCATATCGATAATCTCCAATTTGTCCTCTTTTATCTCAAATTTTCTAATAATTTTTACGCCTTTATATTCTGCTGCGAGACTTATAAAATTTTCTCCGAAACCCGCCACTTCGCACCTGCATTCCGCAAACATTCCAAATAATCCGATCGCCCCCTCGCCCCAACTATTTTGTTCCAAATCACCGACGATCGGCACGTTGTGTGCCCTGACACTTCGAAATTCATTTCTCCTGCCGGGGATCGGCGTATAAAGATAGGTGCCGGGATCCCTCGCTATGTCGCGGCCGTCTATCCACAGCTCGTAGCTTAGCTTGTCGTTGTGCGTGTGTCCGCCGTGATCATTCTGCCCGAGCGGCGTAGCGCAGATAGAGAGGTAAAATTTGCTGGATTTGAAGATAAAAATTCCGCTGTCCGGATAAAATAGATTTTTGATCTCTTGCGAATTTGAAATTTTAAATTCCATGCTTTTTCGGTGCGGCAGTTCGCCAAATTTCACGCCCGAGGCGACCTGGCTTTTGTATGTTTTATCGCCTACTTGCAGCGTGCGCCCGGCAAGAGATCGAGCAAAACTCCTCTCAAAGCGCATATCGTTTTTAAATATCTCATCGTCAAAAATTCCGCCCATGCAGCTAATTAGCGTGGAATGGTTTAAAATATTTTCGTCCCAAAACGGCTCGTCGCCGCCCTCAAAGCCGCTTAAATTTAGATATTTTCGCGTGGCTTGTTTGTTACTCAAAAACTCGCCGTTTGGGCTAAATTTAAAAAATCTGCCGCTATCGTTATCGCCGAACTGCGGCACTTCGCCGTTTGGCTTTGTGATGTCTGCGGTAAATCTGCCGATTTTATACAGCCTATCCACAAACCACTGCGGCAGCGCTATTTGACCGTTTAGAATTCTAATTTCCTGCTCCTCGAGCGGCAAGAGCTTCGGCTTTTTACGCCAAAGCTTTGCATCGCAATTTTTTAGCGATGAAATTTTCTCGCTTTTTAGACCCAGCATCATAGCCGTAGCATACGCCATTAGCTCGCCGCTTAAGCGGTGATAGCTCGTAGAACTCTCGAAATTTCCGCCGTCTTCGTAAAATTCCTTTTTCATTTCGCTGATTACTTCTTGCACGGCCAATGCCAGCCACGCGTCTATCTCACCGCCGCCGTTCAAATACGCGCAAGCTTGCAGCAAGCCCGCGATATCGCTTAGATAGTGATTTGACGTAAGATGCGGCGAATATTCCAGATTATTTACGATATGAAGCGCATGCTCGTAGACGCTATTTGAAAAGGTCTGCTTGAAATTTTGATCCAAAATTCCACCCTCATCCATCTGGCAAAACATATCGTAAGCCGCCAGCATATTGGCGACCCTGATACCCACGTCCATCGTGCAGGTCCAATTTACGCCCATTCTAGGCGGATTATTGCTGATAAAATCTAAAATTTGGTTTTTAAATTCTTTTAAATTTTGTTCCTTTAAACTCGGATCCGCCATCGCAAAAATAGCAAGCTGCGGCAAGTGCTGGAACCTTGCAAGCTCCCACGGCACCTTTATATCGCTGCCGGGCTTATGGGCTATGCGCTGATCTTTGTACCATTTTTTTTCGCTCCATCGAAAGCCGCTTTTAAAATCCTTTTGCCAATCGATCGGCTCGTAGCCTTCGGACGCATTCGCGGGCGTCGCGACATTCATATCGTATTTGTAGCTCTCAAGCCCGAGCGCCGCGCTATCATAGCTATTTTTTACCCATCCGCTACCGAGTAGATCAAATTTATGCTCGATGTACATTTTAGATAGATATCTTACAACATCCGAATCGATATTTGACAGGTCGAGTTCTTTTGTGCTTATATAGCTAGTTTTGATGATCGGAATGTTAAAATTTATGTGAGTATTGCTTAGCACATCGCACATTTTTTGTAATTTATTCTTTGTGGTATTTAAAATTTTATCAGCTATTTTTATGGCCAACTCATCAAACGGCATTGATCTGGCTTTTTTGAGATAATAAGAAATCCTACTCATTGCTTATGGCCTTTAAAATTTTATCCACATGCTTATCCCACGTGTATTTTTGGATGACCTCATCCCTAGCGCTATTGCCCAGGCGTCGCCTTAGCTCGCCATCATCCACAAGCTCCTTCATGGCAGTCGCCAGCTCGTCTATATTCCCAGGCTCTACCATATAGGCGGTTTTACCATGCTCTAAAATTTCGGACATCTGAGCCATATCGCTACATATTACGGCTTTACCCATAGCCATGTACTCAAACAGCTTAGTGGGGCTTCCAAAAAACTCGCTTCCGTCTGGATTTGGTACGGTGGCATTAATCAAAATATCGCAAGCGTTTAAAAATTTCGCCCCCTCATATTGTGGAATTAGGCCTGTTAATACGACATTTTCTTGCAAGCCAAATTCCAAAATATACTTTTTTACGGCGGACATTCTAATGCCGTCGCCTATCATAAAAAGCTTTGCTTTATTTTTATACTCAGGATGCCTTTTTAGCAGCTTACCAAAAGCCAGAGCTATATTTTCAGCTCCATGCCACTGCCCAAACGTCCCTATAAAGCCGATCACGATTTTATTTTCAAGATTATATTTTTGTTTTACATCATCGCATTTTATCTGCGGATTATATTTACTTTCATCAATACCATTTGGATTTACGATTATTTTGTTTTCATTCACTCCAAATTTTAAAATAATATCTTTTAACGCATCGGAAACTACGACTATATAGGCTGCGTTATTTAAATTATATTTTTCTATAGCAGAAACGATAGGGAGTTTGAAAATTTTATAGTAAATTGTTTTAAAAATCCGCTTTAAAATCGTATCGTTATTTTTCCAATTTTTGATCTTCCATACATCCGATGAATTAAATTCCAAAACAAACGGTATATTTTTCATTTTTGCTATATACGCTCCGCAAAAACTAAACCCATTATATCTTTGATATATCGCGTCGGGCTTTAAATTTTTACAATATTTAATTATTTTAAAATTATAAAAAAGCTCAAGTATATCTTTTGGCGCAAGCGGTATTTTTATAGGCTCAACGATTGTGATTTCTTTATCTACATCGGGCAAAAAATCGTTTGAAACAACAAATAGCTCGGCCTTTTTATCCATAGCATTTATGACGCCCGCCGTATGCCCTACCGAGCCGCCCGCTTTTAGCCCAAACCAATAAAGCGTCCTTAGGTAAAGTATTTTCGTCATATATCGCCTATCTGCATAAATTTTAGCCTAAATTTATCCATCGCAGGCTTTAGTATTTCGGCGTTTACGCTAATCTTTGGCACATAGTCCGAGTAGCTTAAAGAGCTTAAATTTAAATCTTTTATCGAAGTAAATTTACACTCTTTATTGCCCGCAATTTTTTCTAAAAGTTTTTTGTACTCGCCTATTAAACCCTCGTTTATGCTTATATCGACATACTGCCCGCTTTTAAAATTATATTTTAAATTTAAAAAATTAAAACTATGTAAAAAAAGCGTTATTACGCAATCTTTGGGCATTAAATCAATCGCTCTTAATATTTCATCCGAGCTAGAGCCGTATCTAAAATCAAATTTTTGAAAAACGCTTTTGGCTTTTAAAAAACCGTAGCGTTTTTGCTTTTCGTAAACGCTAACGGGCAACTGCAAAACGCCGCATTTTTTGCTAGTTTTATTTACGTAGTCGTAGTTTATAGCGCAATTTATATTTTTATAAAAAAACGAGCTATCCATAAAAATATCGTTTATCCTAAGAGCTCTTAGCGTGTCGTCGTTTGCGCCGTATCCTCCAGCTCTATGAGCTATAACGTCCGTGCCTATCCACTCTTTTATCTTTTGCTTGCCGAAATTTACAATCTCTGTCTGCTCGTCTACGCTATACTGCCACATAAATTTTCTATTTTTATCATATTTGCCTGACGGATGAGTGTGCAAATTTATGCCGTGTCCGCTCTGGATAATATCACGACATAGTTGCTCAAATTTATGCTCACCATACCTTTCACAAGGATACACATCCACAAAATGCTCCACCGCTGCACCGTATTTGCTCGCCAGATCATTTATGAGCTTTACGCCTACTTCTCTGTCTTCGATCTCACCCTTTATAAAAATTTCAAATGCATCGGGTCTATCCGCATGCAGTTCGCCGACTTCGGTATCGCAGGTTATTAAAATTTGTTTCATTTAAATCAACCAATTATATTTTATTCTTAAGCCAAAGTATTGCCCGAAATATTGCATTTAGGAATGGTCTATAAACAAGCATCCCACCAAAATAATATCGTAATTCGCCACCAAATCTATCTTTAAATCTATTTATACTTATTGACTTCTCATCTTCACCAAAAGAGCAACCGCCAAAATCGTACCGTGCAATACCATTTTTTTTAAAATATCTTATTGCCTCCCATTGCAACAAATTTGAAGATCCCAAAATACAATTATTTATAGAACCACCATGCCAATATATAGACATATTATCAGAAATTATAAAAATTGCTCCAGCCTGAATAATGTCATTGTGTTTTGCAAAAAAGACTTTTATTCTATTTGTTTTATTTAGTGCAAAAAAATACTTTAATAAATACTCGACTTTTAAGGATGGCTTATTTGATCTGGCGTACGTTTCAATGGTAATCTTCTGAAAATCATATACTCCCTGCTCGCTAGTGTCTTCTAGTATCTGAACATTTTCTTTTTGTGCTCTTCTTATAACATTACGGTGTTTACTATGTATATTAGAAAATATTACGTCTTCATTTTGAGTTAAATCTAAAACAGATGAGCCGTATCTATATATTTCCTGTCTCTTATACACATCTCCGAGCCCACGAGAC
>UQCL01000059.1 GCA_900539505.1 uncultured Campylobacter sp.
CGCGTAAGATCGTCGGCAGCGTCAGATGTGTATAAGAGACAGTCATAGGATTGATCCTGTATTTGATATATCTGATAAGAGTAAAAGAGTATTATAAGCCAAGCTCAAATTTTACGCTTTCTAAAAAGGAGGACAAAATGAACTTATCGAATACAATAAAGGCGCTAAAGGCGCGGCTTAAACTGCAAAAGCCGGAAATTATAACAAATCCTGTACAAAAGGATGAGCTTGTCGAGCAAGATCTGTGCGGTAAAGATCTGTGCGATTTAGACCATAGCACAATCAAACTCTTATCGGGAGATTTGCAGGTTTTCAATGACTATACTTTTAGGTATTATATCCTGAATTTTATTGATTTTTACGAGCGCTTCGGCGATGAAGCGATTATAGAAGATATGTTTATTCAAGCATTTGCACCGCCTATGCGGCGGGCGAGAGCGAAACAGTTTAGCAGGGATGAGGTAAAAATAATCATAGATTTTTTGCAAAAACACTATGAAAATATTACAAGAATTACGCATTCCAAGAAATATAAAAATTTAAAACTCTATGAGCAAGATGAAATTTATATACCATTCAAACATTTTGAAAAAGAGATAAAAAGCGCTATAAAATTTTGGGAGAAGTATTATAAGGGCAAAAATTTATAGGGATTGGCAAATGCGCTTAATAGAGACTGATTTGGGCAAATATGAGGAATATATCTATTTTTTATAGAGAAAAACAGGGCGTATTTTAACGCCTACCAAGAGCAGATATTTTCAGAAGACGAATATAAGATAATTAGCAAATATTTTAGAGATGAAACACAAGAATACGCCGTCTCTTGGATGAAATTTGGCGAATAGCTATATCGAGCTTTATTAAAGTCATATTTTAAAACAATAAGGAGCTGTATGCCTAAACATGAATTTTTACTTAAAAAGACAAAAGAAAATATTTTCTCTAAAGGGCATAGTGTAGTAATTAGCGATGATCTGATACTTCATATTTCGTACTCTCTTGAGTGGGTGCAAACCACATGGAACGATGAGATAAATTTGAAAAAAGGTCTAAATTACTATGGCTATAGCTGGATAGAAGATAAAGCTAAATTTAGAGATATAATATGCTCTTGGAGGTCGCTTTTCTTGAGCGCGGATGAGCAAATTGTTTTTGATAAAAACTGCGCGCTAAATAAATCCTCGATTATCGAGCAATTAGACAGTCTATTGGAACTAATCGATTCGGCAATTAAAAATGATTTATATATTTTGCATCTAGGGATTTAGCAAATGCACCGCGATTTAATAATAAAACGTAAGAAAGACCATGAAAAGAAATTATAAAAAGATAATACCCGTAAGAGGTAGAAGGAAATTTTCGATTAATAATTTTAGAGAAAATTTTGCGGAGGGCGATATACTGCAGATCGGTCAAAGGCGGTTTTTATTTTGTAGCTGGAATAACCTACTGCGTATAAACGGCGATAATTCGGGGGAGTTTATAGTATTGCCGCCCGAAGCGAATGTGAAAAATAATAATGGTTTGATTTCTAAAAAGTGGGTATTGGAGAATTTAGATTTTGTATGTGATACCGAGCCGTCCAGAAATATAAGCATATTTTCTTATTACGATAGCTCTGTGACCGAATACAAAAGGATAAATGATAAAATTCCTGCAAAATTTACTTATAAATTTTTAGAATTCAAAGACGATCTAAAAAATGGAGATATTATAGAGTGTCACAAGGCTTTTCGTCCATATGATCGAAAGATAAAATTTATCGTCGCAACCGATACGAAAGGATGCCCGAGACTACCCTATCTGGAGGGGTTTTATTCCGGTATGTTTGCGCCTATTGGCTATAGCGATAAAATGCACTCGAATAAAGGACGGGAATATGCGATAAGCTCGAGTTGGCTAATTAAGAACTGGGAAGCCGCCTTTCTCGGTAATTGCGATATAAGGCACACTTATGTAAATTTACAAAACCGAAAAGAGATTTTAAATTTTACCGATAAGCAGTTGGAAAATTTCATAAAAATAAAGCGAAAGAGATTAAAATTTAAATGGAAAAAGTAGATGGGGATTTTAAATGATTGTAAAATGTATAAAAGAAGATAGGCATGGGCACCTGGGATTAAATAGAACCTATTTTGTTCATGGTATCCAATATGAAGAGGGACAGGTTTATTATTGCATATTGCCACTTGAAGATGATAGAGATTGGTATCGATTTAATAGCGAATATTTTCAAGTAATCGATGAGACGGTGCCTACAAATTGGAAATTTGGAATGTATGGGGAATATTTTACCGCGTCTTACGAAGAGCTCATAGCAGACGCAGATCATTATGAAAAGCTTTTTGATGGAGATCCAATAGAGAAGAAAATTTTTAAGAAGAGAAGAGCCGAGATGATCGATGACGTATATAATACCCATATCATCAAAGATCTTAACCGTTTCATATATGATCTAAGCCACAACCTGTCGGTGCAGATGAATATTGTAAATAAAGTATTTGATATAGAGATATCGGACGCAAACGCTAAGGCCAAACATCGCAAAATGAATATTTTAAAGGATGACGGATATAGCTGGTATTTGATCGAATCAGACGCAAGCACCTTTAAAGCCAACGCTACTAATGATTATTTAAGACCCGTATTAAAATATCTTAAATTGTGGCTAGGCAGAAAGAATTTTAGATAACCGGGCAGAAAGGTTTAATATGACGAGTGCAACCGATAAAGAAATTTTTATAAAAATTTTGAATGAAGGTATCGATGTATGGCGCCCGGTAAAGGCTGTTTAAATCGCGCAATATATTTTTAAAATTACCGATACGACGAATTTTGAATCCGAGCTAGATGAAATTTTAGAATTCAAATGCGGCGATATTGTAAAATGCAGAGAAAAAGACGGCGATTTCTATGCTTTTGAGCTATTTATAAAAAACCCACCTTATAAATAGCAACGCGCTTATCATATGGCTTGATTTAATCCCATTTTTCGCTATAATGAGCGTCAAATTTCACTCACGGGGATAGCGATGAGCCTTGTTTCTTACGAATTAAAAAAGCAAAAACTAGATGGAGCGCGCAATGTGGCGCTTTGGAAGGCGCGTGGCGGCGTGGCAGTGGTAGTACTGGCGTTGTTTATCGCTATGCGCAAGGATTTCGGAGATTTCTCGTTCCTGTTTTTATTAGTGTTGCTAGCTCTTGCTTATCCTGCTTACAAATACCTAGCCGTGCGTATTTCGCGTAAATTTGAAGCGCTCAGCGAAGAGGCTTTTAAAAACGAATTTTTGCTTTGGATCGCAAAGGAGCTGCGTCTTACCTTTCAGCCTTTCGGCGCGTTTTTACTCGATGAAATTTATAAAAATCCGCTCCGTAAAGAGGCAAATCTATGCACTTGCAAGCACGCTATAGTGGGTAAGACGCCCGAATTTGGTATAAAAATCGGTGACATCTGCCTAAGTCGCGATTTTGATAAAAACAGAGAAAATCGGGTCTTTGAGCTGGATAAAATTTTGCATCTTAAAAAAAAGGATGATACGGCGATTTTCGACGGGCTTTTTGCAAAATTTGATTTTAGCGAGACCTTCGATAGTAAAATTTTAGTCGTGCCGCGCGGAGAGTTCATCTTCGGCGCGTCGGATCTTAAGCTGCTTAAAGACAGCCCGCATCTAAGCGCGTCGTTTGACGTCTATCTCAACAATCCCGCCGCCGCCGCCTTTTTGCAGAACAAAAAAATTTTAGAAAATATGCAAACGATCACCGTAAATTTATTTGGTAAAACCGAGCTTTATCTGGGCGAAAATAGCCTTGTAATAGGCGTTGAAAATAGCGAAATTTTCAAATCTGCGCCGAGCTCGCAAAGCGCGAAGCTACTCGAAAGCCTAAATAAAATGATCGAGATCGCTAAAATTTTTGCTTATCTTAAAAAGCTCGGGCAGGTGGAATAAAAACACTCGGTTTTGTAAATTTAAAACAGGGTTGCAGCGCGCGAAATAGAATTTACGATAAGGTATAAATTTAAAAAGGAGGGGCTGCATTATGGATATAAACGAAATACAAGCTCAAACTCGCAGTATGCGCGCCCTATATGTCGAGGATGATAATGAGGTAAGGCGGCAGACTGCAAAAATTTTAAAACTATTCTTTCATCAAGTTATCGACTGCGGCGACGGGCGGGAAGGTATCGATAAATTTAAGGCGGGCAAAATTGACATTGTTTTTACCGATATTAATATGCCGGGCATGGGCGGGCTTGAGATGTTAGAGCAAATCAAACAGATCGATCCTTCGGTAAAAACTGTCATCTTCTCAGCCTACGATGAGTCTAAATTTTTTACCAAAGCCATATCCATCGGCGTGGACGGCTATATTCTAAAGCCTTTTACGACCGAGGATCTACTAAGCGTGCTTGAAAAAATCACGCAAAGTATCGAAACCAAACCCGCAAAGTTTATTTACCTAAGCGGCGATTTCGTGTGGGATAAGCAGAGATTGAGCTTATCGAAGGCGGGCGAAATTATCAAACTAACCAAAAACGAAACCTCTTTGTTGCAGCTGCTTTTAAGCTCCAGCGGGCGGATCGCAAGCGGCCTTGAGATAGAAAACGAGCTGTTCGAGGACTGCGACGGGTATGACGACAAACGGGTAAGAAATATCATATCCAGATTTCACCGAAAAATCGGCTATAAGCTGATAGAAAACATCTACTCGCAAGGATACAGAATAAAATGGCGATAGTAGACATCAAGAAAAATCATCAGAGATTTGAGACGATATTTTCAAATTCCGGCGTCGGCATCTTCATCGTGGATAAGAAAAGAAATATTATGGAGTGCAACGAGACCTTTTGTAAAATTTTCGGCTACAAATACGACGAGATCATCGGCAAATCTGCTCAAACCATACATCTAAGCGAGGAAAAATACCTGCATTTCGCAGACATCGCCTTTAATAAAGTAAGGAAAAATGAGGCTCTGCAGCTAAACTACGAGCTAAGGCACAAAAGCGGCAAAGGGCTGTGGATTAGAATTTCGGGCGATTCCATATCGGGAAACGACGAGGTGCTTTGGATAGTGGTGGATATCACCAAAAGAGTGATGGCGGAGAAGAAATTAAAACAAAGCAGGCTAAAGGTCAAACGGCTAAATTTAACGCTCAACCACGAGATCGAGGAACAGCTAAAGCTCATAAGGCGCCAGGACGAGCAGCTTCAGTATCAATCAAGGCTCGCTCAGATGGGCGAAATTTTAAATATGATAGCGCATCAATGGAGGCAGCCGCTATCTGCTATCTCGGCTACGGCTTCGTATCTGAGCACTAGCTGCTTGATGGCTGATAAATTTGACAAAACCGCCCTTTTGGAGGAGCTCGGCAAGATCGAGCAGTACTCCAAGCACCTATCCGAAACGATCGACGAGTTTAGGAATTTCTTTAAGCCCGCCAAGATCAAGGAGGTTACGAGCCTGGAGGAGCTTTGCAATATGGCGATAAATATCGCAAAAGCGATACTGCAAAATCAAAAGATTAAAATTTACGCGAAATACGGCTGCAACCAGACTTTGCTCACATATAAAAACGAGGTTTCGCAGGTTATTTTAAACATCATAAAAAACGCGCAGGACGCCTTTTTGGAAAGAAATATCGACGATGGGGTTATCGAAATTTCAACCTACATCGAAAAGTCCTATCTTTGCTTAAGTGTAAAAGATAACGCCGGCGGCATCAAAAAGGAGATCGCGGATAAAATTTTCGATCTGTATTTTTCTACCAAAGCCAGCAAAAACGGCACCGGCATCGGGCTATATATGTCAAAGATCATCATCGAAGATCACTGCAAGGGCTCGCTCGTCGTAGAGAGCCTAAAAGGCGGTTCAAATTTCATAATCAAGCTTCCAAAATGAAGCTTTTCTGAGACAATTTAAAATTTAATCCAAATTTACGCTACAAATGAGCTGCACTCTTTTTATATAATTAACAAAGATTAAATTTTATGTAAGGAGGGAGCGATGAGCGAACCTGAAGACAAAATTTATCTGGAGGAGCGGAAGCTTGTTAGAAGATATTCTCCGCTCACATCGGTGCTTATAAACACTCTATTTTTGTTTGTCGTGTTTTACGCATCGTGGTGGATCTTTCAAGATCCTAGGGGACTGATGAGGATGTATACCCCTTACGTGGGATATATGTGGTGCAGGTGGCTACTTGTAGTCATCATCTGGATCGCGTATATTTTTGATTTTTGGCCTTTTAAAAGAGAGTGGCTCTATACGGCGGGGCCAGCGAAAAAGGGCATTATCTTTACGGTGATGGTATTTTTTACCTTCTTCGTATTCTTAAAGATATTCTTCGAATTTATTCTAGGCGAGCTTGCCATATCGTATTTTAGTCCGCGAAGGCTTGCGGAGCTTGGCATAACCGATTTTTACGCCCTTGAATACTCGGCTCAGGCTATTTTGATGTTTGCCGCTATCGCGTCGTGGCTCAGCCCCTCTTGGGTAGTGGCTGCGGATAATTCGCCGTGGCAGAAGCTAAAGCAGCCCGTTAAAGGCTTTACCGTTTTTATCTGGACCTTTTTGCTAAGTATGATCGTATATTTCGTATTTTTCCACTCGCAAATGGGAATTTTATTCGATCCGTGGCAAAAATACACATCCATTACTCCGCCTTGGTGGCACAACTTCGCCGATACCGTGCACGGAAATTTCAATATCGCATGGATTATGTGCTGTACCGTTATGGTCTGGGTGTATGAGACCATTTGGGAAAGATATCCTTTCAGCCTTATTAAGACGAACTGGCTTAGAAGGACGGCGTCGTTTTTCGGCATTATAGCGATGGCGTTTTGCTTTTCGTTCTTCTTTTACTATCTGCAAGAGCTCATCTGGGGCGTGCATATTAGAGGTGACAGGAGGCTCTTCGCGCCCGATTGGCGCTGGCTGCACGTAGGCGAGATAGCTATATTTTGGCTGGTGCCGGTGCTATTTATTAAATTTTACTGCAACAACGCGGTTAATAAATTTTCAAAGCCCGTCAATATCCTTTTTAGAACGATCATAAGCATGGTAGCAGCTATCGTCCTATACTACGTCTATTATCAGGTCTCGCACTTTTTGCTAGGCACCCAAAAAGGCTTTTCGCACCCGCAACAATTCCCTATGATTCCGATGATCTGGTTTATCAATGTAATGCTGATAAATTACTGGTTTATGGACGGCTGGCCGGGCTGGAAGCTTGCAGGCAAGAAAGAGGAAGCAGAGGAAGCAGGCGAGGAAGATGATTTTGGAAATAAAAATTCCATTAAAGGCTTGGTGGTAGGCTTTATCATAGGCGTGATCATCTATCTCGCCGTAGTTTATCTAGCGCCTGCCGTGGGCAATATGCTTACAATTTTTAAATAAAGGATCTGAGATGAATGAAGCTAGAAGAGATTTTATAAAAGGCAGTGCAGCGGGAATAGGACTGGGCGCACTCGCATCGATGGGAGTGTTTTCATACTCTCCTGCGAGAGAATTTTTTCTTCCCGATGAAGTGCGAAAGATGACCGATTTTGGCGCGATTAAAAGCGTCGAGGTTACTAATATCTCCGAAACAAGCTGGTTTGATAACTCGATGCTGATGGGAGATATTAAAGGCGCAGGCGGGCTGCTGGTCAATCAATATCTATTTAACTGGCCACCGTTTGGTAACGGCAAAGGGCTTGCCAAAGGCAGCTACGAAGAGGGAATTTCACAAATCAAGCATCTTCTACCCGATAAGATCGATGAGGCGTGGGAGGTAACCAAAAAACTTTCCGTAAATCCCGATAACGCGGGCGGCTACTCTGCTCTCATAGAGATAGAGCGTCTAAACGGAGAAAAGAAAAAATATCTGCTTGATTGCGGCTGGTCATATAAGTGGATGCACGAGTGTTTTAAGCGGGAGGGGATCGATAAGATGCTGCAAAGCGGCGAAATAGACACCCTCATAATGTCGCACGAGCACTACGATCACTTTTGGGCGCTACCCGTCGTTTTAAAGTATAAGCCCGACATCAGGATCATCATACACGAAGGCTTTTACCCGGAGGGCAGACAATATATCAAAGATTCAGGCCATAAAGGCGAGCTTGTAGTGTTTAAAAAGGGTAGAAACGAGATTGAGCCCGGAATGTGTACGTTTTGCTATGACTGCCCTATCATTACGAGGGTTTTTGGCGAGCAGTCGATATTCGTAAATGTCAAAGACAAAGGCCTTGTAAGTATCACCGGCTGCTGCCATCAGGGCATCATTACTTTTTCGGACTCCGCACATAAGGAGCTTAAGTACGACAACGACCAACTCTACGGGCTTTACGGCGGACTTCATATCTCGCCGTTTGACGACTGGGATCCAAAATATGACGATCTGGTTATCGGACTGAAAAGATGGAACTACCAAGTCATGGCGTGCAACCACTGCACGGGTCTTCTGACCGTGCAAAAATTCGTCCGCGAGGGCTATCCGATCGTAAAAGGCACGGCTAGATTTAGAACCAAAACGTCCGATTATCTCGGCAACGGCGATAAGGTTAAATTTGGATAGAAGCATGGAATTTCAAGATATTTTCCCTTTGAAATTTAAATACTCGTTTGAGGATTACAGGTCGCTTATGAGATGTATATTGATGAAGTCTCTTTACGATAGCGACGTAAAATCCTCAAGCAGGTATCAGGGGATGTATAAGGGGAACTATTTTAACGAATGCTGGAGCATAAAATTCGGCTTTTACGGCGGAATTTACGGCATCGTTTTGCGGGAGGTGAAAGAGGATACGGGCGTATTTGAGCTTTATTATTTCCCCTCCGCAAACGATGAGCTGCTCGGTAGCGTCTCGCTTTTTGAAGCCGTTTTAGCCGGAGAGCCGGACTTTTTGGCAAAGGTGCGAAATTTCTCCGCGCACGAGGAGCTTTTAAATAACTTCTGCGTCGCTACGATCTACTTAAGGCCGCAAGAGCGGGGCTTGGCGCTATCTTTTAAAACAAAGCTCAGAGATAGGTCGTACGCAAAGGACGGCGTGCGCATAGAGGGCAAGCAGATCATCGCAAAAGAGGGGCTCGATAAAAATTTCCCCTGCTTTAGGGTGTCGCTTGCGTTTATGAACTTTTTGCATATCGCGCTTTGCAAAATTTACGAGCCGCGCTACGAGAGCTTTGAAATTTACAAAAAAGCGGCTCGCGCCGTGATCTACGGCAAAGATCGAAATTTAAAAAGCAAAGAAGATCCGCTCTGCGGCGAAATTTTTGTAAATTTAATCTACGGCAAGGATGCGGACGACGCGTGCTTTAAATTTAACGATAAATCCTTTAAGAAGCTGCCAGGCTCGGCGCCTTTGTTTAAATTTTTGCTGCGTTTAGCCAAGGAGGATAAAAAGCAAATTTTTATGCAAGGCGGCGAGCGGCCGAATTTTTTTATCATCACCGGTTATCTTGGCTCGGGTAAGACGAAATTTATCCAAAATTTCATCGAGCATGAAACGGCGCAAAATAGATTTACGGGTATCATTCAAAACGAGATCGGCAAGATCGGCCTCGACGGCGCGCTACTGGACGCCAAATACGCGCTCGTAGAGATTGACGAGGGGTGCGTTTGCTGCTCCATGGCGGGGCAGATCAAGCTCGCGATTTCGCAGCTCAAGCCCAAAAAGCCCGACAGCATCGTGCTTGAAACCACGGGCGTCGCCAATCCTTTCAATATCTTAAGCGAGCTAAACGAGATCAAAGATGCGGTCAATCTATGCGCCATCGTCACCATCGTGGATGGAGCGAATTTTTTAAAAGAGCGGGGCAGATCAAAAATAATGCTTGAGCAGATCAAGGCCGCAGACGTCATAGTGCTCAATAAAATCGATCTGATCTCGCCCGAGCAGAAGGAGCGGATACGGCAAGCTTTGATCCAAAACAACCGCTGCGCCGAGATATTCGAGACGGTGGGCGCCGAGCTAAATCCAAACTACTTACTCTACCGCCAGAGCGATACTTCGTATATGGCGTCCGTCCTACTCGAGGGCAAGATGCATGCTACGCACGAAGACGAGGGGATAGTCTCGTTTAAAAAAGACCTTCCCGAGGCCATCGATAGGCAAAATTTCATCAAATTTATGAGCGATATACCGGAAAATTTTTACCGCATAAAGGGGCTTGCGAGCTTCAAAGATGATGAAGCGCAATACGTCGTGCAGTTCGTAAACGGTAAATTTGAGATAACGTCTTTTAGCGATTGTAAACGCTGCGATAATTTTTTGGTTTTCATCGGACGAGGGATAGATGAAAGCGCTTTCTCGACCGAACTTTTGAGGGCATAGAGGGTAAACTTGTGTGTATTTTGAACGACGATGCGGCACGACTTTATAAAAACGATAGAATGCCGCCGCCAAACATTAAATTTAAACACAAGTTGACTCGAACTCTTGCGGCAAATTTCTGGAATTTATCACTACGCCGGGATTTTATGTAGTGTACAGTTTGCCATTGAAAAGTCCTTTAGGTAATTTGTTTTACTTTAAAACGTTATCCCAAAACATCCTCAAGCGCGGTTTTTAGATCGCTAAATTTAAAGTCAAATCCGCTCTTTATTAAGGCTTTGGGATAGACTTTTGCACCCTCAAGCAGCACGACAGACCCCTCGCCAAACATCAAATTTAACGCAAATTTAGGCACTTTAAAAAATGTCGGTCGCCCTAAAACCTTGCTTAAAATTTGAGTAAATTCGCCGTTGGTGTTAGGAGTCGGCGAAACGAGATTAAAAACGCCACTTTGACGGTTTTGTAAGGTAAATTTAAACGCTTCTAGTAAATCAGCGATATGGATCCAGCAAAACGCCTGCTCTCCGCTACCTAGCTTTCCGCCAAGACCGAGCCTGAATGCCGGCAGCATCTTGGCTAGCGCGCCACCTCGACCCAGCACTACGCCTAGGCGAAATATCGCCGTTCGCGTCCTTGCCTTAGCGGCCTGGCTCTCCCACTCGCATGCCAGCTCGCCCAAAAATCCGCGGTCAAATTTGACCGAGCTCTCGTCGTGCTCAAGGCCGTTTTCATAGATGCCCACAGCCGAAGCGCTGATGAAAAATGGCGGATTTTCTAGCGCGTTTATCGCGCCTACTAGCGCGCGAGTCGTCTCTATCCTGCTTGCGTGAAGCTGCTTTTTATAGGCCTCGCTCCACCTTGCGGCGATAGAAGCGCCGGCTAAATTTATAACCGCATCGCAGCCGCTGATGAGGTTTTTGAGCGCGTCTTTATCGGCGTAGGCAGCGCGCGGTATGGCTACGACCTCGTGCCCCTGTGCTCTAAAAAATCTGCAAAGCTCACCGCCGATAAATCCGCTCGTGCCGTTTACGGCTATTTTCATATTTTGCCTTTATTTTTATAATGTTTAAAACTTATCCGTGAGTCGTTTATAAATTTGCTAGCTTTGAGAGCAAATTTGCGTGGCACGGATAGGCAAATTTTACTTCATAAATTTAAATGCTTTGCTTGGCGGATAATTTTATTTACAAGTGCTTGCAGTCTCTTATCTGCTCGTGCTTACTCTAAATTTACCGCTATGGCGTGAGTGTAAATGGCAGACTTGCTCAAAAATTTTTGGATTTATGATATTTGGCTTTTGTGCCTTGTAAGGCATTTTAAATTTATCAGCTAAAACGCCGTTTGTGAAATTTAGTAAGCAAATTTATGATATGAAGACAATAGGCAAAATATGCGCGGTGTTTTGGCGATAAGAGCGAAGGAAAAACGGTAAATTATTGCTTAAATTTAATAAGGCTCAAGATAAGTTAAAAACTTTCAAAGGAGTTTTTAACTATGATCCTGCCGATGAAAAACAAGTATATAATCCGTTCCCGAATTTCAGAGAAGAAATTTAGAGAAATTTTAAAGTATTTTGCAGAGGATATAGAGGCTACTAAAATAGCAAATTTAACCGGGATTTCTAGAATTTCCATTAATAAGATTCTAAAAAGTATTAGAGTTTTGATCTCTCAAGAATGTGAAAAGATAAGCAAATTTAGCGGTGAAATAGAGATTGACGAAAGTTACTTCGGAGCTAAAAGAGTAAGAGGTAAGAGAGGTAGAGGAGCAGCAAATAAAACTCCGGTGTTTGGAATGCTAAAGCGTGACGGCAAGGTCTATACCCAAGTAGTTAAGAACTGTTCTGCAAATGAACTGATACCGATACTATCGCAATTTAGCGAGCTTGATAGCTCTACTATCTATTCTGATTGCTGGAAAGCTTATGATGGATTAGTGGATTACGGAGCGAAGGCTCATTATAGGGTAAAGCATTCTAAGAATGAATTTGCTAATGGTAAAAACCATATCAATGGCATAGAAAACTTCTGGGGCTATGCTAAACATAGACTATCTAAATTTAAAGGCATTAAGAAAGAGAATTTCTTACTTCATCTTAAAGAATGT
>UQCL01000060.1 GCA_900539505.1 uncultured Campylobacter sp.
TGGGCTCGGAGATGTGTATAAGAGACAGAATTATAATTTTAAAGCAGAATTTATATAGCAAAAATGCGAAAAATAAAATTTCACTTAGAGCTGTTTTTATATCATAGAATTTCGCAACTTTTAAGAAAACTTAGAATTCCATTATAGCTCAAGCTTTAAACCGATTTTTAAGCCTTGGAGGAGTATCATTTCGCAAAGAATGGATTAAGATGAATTTTATAAAATTTTGTATTGCCTTTTTGATTTGTTTATCGCAGATGGCGGCAGCTGGCAGCTTTGATCTAAATGCCACGCTGCGTCTGGGCGCATTCGACGCAAGCTCGCACCGACTGCTTTTATGCGGCAGTGGCGGCGAGCTTAGGATGTTTGATACTGCTAAATGGGATGTGGAGTTCGCGCAAAAATACAGCGATAACGAAATCACGGCTCTAAATTTTAAAAACGGCAAAATTTATCTAGCTTGGGGCGGAGCCGAAATCGCGATGCTAAACGATAGACTAAAGTTTTTACGCACGTTTAAGACGGAGCGTAGCGGCACAGCCCAAATAGATGCGATCTATGCCGCAAAAGACGCGATTTACGCGGTAGTGGATAAGAATCAACTAATAAGATTAGACGAAGACCCTGATAACAGCGCGGACGGCGGCTACGCCCCAAGAGAAAATTCCACCGCGAACGGGCAATCTTTAAATAGAAATTCCATCCCCGATGGGCTGCGCGGAATTTCGTTTCATTACGGCAGGATCAATGCCGTTAGCCTAGGCGCTAACGGACTTTGCGTCGCAAGCTGGAACGGCGTAGCCTGTTTTAGCGCAGATCTTGTCGCGACTAAATTTAGCGGCATCGATACAGCGCCTAATCGCGCCGCGCAGGGAAAGCTTGGTGGCGTGAAATTTAAAGATGCAGAATTTAATAGCACGAGAATCGTGCAAGGCTTCGAGCAAAACGAAACGAAAGCTAGCGGCGCAAAGAGCGCGGAATTTCAAAGCTTAGAATTCAAAGGCGCAAAATTTCAAGACGAGGGGCTTAAAACTCGAAGCGAAATTTCAGCCGAAGCTAGCGATAAAAATTTAAGCGACTCTATCGCCACTGCGCTTGCAGACTGCGATGGGGCGCTATTTATAGGCGATATAGAGGGGGATTTTATAAATTTAAAAAGCGGCGAGCGCAAAAGCGTGGGCTCTTGGATCAAATCCATCGTGTGCGCCCGCGGCACGCAGTTTATCGCTACTAAAGATAAAATTTACGAAAATCAAAAAGCAGGATTAAAGGAGGTTGTGGATTTAAAAAGTGAATTTTTAGCGATGTACGCAGACGGGGATGCGATCCTCGTAGTCAGCAAATCAGGTAAAATTTTAAAATTCTAAGAAAGGATTAGTATGTTAAAAAGTTTCAAACCCGTGCTTTTGGGCTCGGTTTTGTTCGCCGCAAGCGCCCTGTGTGCCGCAGATAGCGACTTAGAGCGCGTGATGAAAGAACGAAATTTAAGCGAAAAAGACGTTTTGGCGGCGGCTAAGACCTATCAGCCGACCGGTCGGAAAGACGATTATATGGTGTTCTCCTCCGGCGGTCAAAGCGGACAAGTGCTCGTTTACGGCGTGCCGTCGATGAGGATCTACAAATATATCGGCGTATTTACCCCGGAGCCTTGGCAGGGATACGGCTTTGATGAGGAGAGTAAGGCGGTATTAAGATCGGGCTCTATTAACGGCAAAGAGATCAACTGGGGCGATACTCACCATCCAAATTTCAGCGAAAAAAACGGCGAGTATGTGGGCGATTATCTCTTTATCAACGATAAGGCGAACCCAAGAATCGCGGTTATAAATTTATCCGATTTCGAGACTACTCAAATAGTCGTAAATCCCGTAATCAAAAGCGATCACGGCGGCTCTTTCGTAACGCCTAATACCGAATACGTCATCGAAACCAGCCAATACGCAGCCCCTTTTGATAACGACTGGCACCCGATCGAGGAGTATCAGGCGGTTTATCGCGGTGCGGTAACGCTATGGAAATTTGACTACGACAAAGGCAAAATCGACGTAAATAAATCCTTTTCTCTAGAGCTTCCTCCATATATGCAAGATCTAAGTGACGCAGGTAAGGGCGAGAGCTTTGGCTGGGCGTTTACCAACAGCTTTAACTCCGAAATGTACACGGGCGGCATCGAAAAGGGTCTGCCTCCGATGGAAGCCGGTATGAGCCGCAACGATACTGACTACTTGCACGTTTACAACTGGCAAATTCTAGAAAAACTTGCTCAAGATAGCAAAAACTATAAGGTCGTAAACGGACACAGAATCGTTACGATAGATGCCGCCGTAAAAGCGGGAGCGCTATTTTTGATCCCTGAAGCCAAATCCCCTCACGGCGTTGACGTTAGCCCTGATGGCCGCTATATCATCATCGGCGGCAAACTAGATACTCACGCTAGCGTTTATGATTTCAAAAAGATCAAAGAGCTAATTGATAAGAAAGAATACGCAGGCAAGGATCCATACGGAATTCCGATCCTAGATATGCAAAAGACGCTTCACGGACAAGCAGAGCTTGGTCTTGGACCTTTGCATAACACCTTCGATTCGCAAGATGGCGTAATCTATACATCGCTTTACGTTGATAGCCAGATCGTAAAATGGAACTACAAGACGCTAAAGGTTTTAGATAGGATCAACGTCCACTACAATATCGGACACCTTGATTCTATGGAGGGTAAATCCTCTAAGCCTGTCGGCAAATACGTAATCGCGCTAGATAAGCTTTCGATCGATAGATTTAATCCTATCGGACCGCTTCATCCGCAAAATCATCAGCTCATCGACATTACAGGACCTAAAATGGAGATGCTCTACGATCTTCCTATCGGTCTTGGCGAGCCACACGACGTAGTTTCTATCGCAGCCAGTAAGCTTCATACGAAACCTACCTATACTATGGGAACGAACTCTCGCACCGGTAAGCAGCACCCTGCTATGACGCTAGCAGGTCAGGAGCGCATCGAGCGCGACGGCAAAAACGTAAAAGTCTATGCTACAGCGATCCGCAGCCATATTAATCCTGAGCACATCGAGGTTAATAAGGACGACAACGTAACGATCTATATGACAAATTTAGAGCGTGCCGAGGACGAAACTCACGGCTTTACGGTTGATGATTACGATTTGCATATGTCGCTTGAGCCGGGTAAGACTGCGAGCGTAAATTTCATCGCAGATAAAGAGGGCGTATTTCCTTTCTACTGCACAGAATTCTGCTCTGCGTTGCACCTTGAGATGTTTGGATATCTATATGTAAAAGATCCGAATAAAAAATATACTTCAGCTAAAGCGTCTATGCTAAAAGCTCTTAGCCCAGAAGCTCTAAAAGCCGAATACGACAAGGTAGTAGCTACGAATAAAGCCACCGACGACGTTATCCAATCAGTCGTTAAATTCTTAAAAGAGAAAAACTACGAGAAATATCCTAAGGTCAAGGCTTTAGTCGATGACGCGCTAGATCAATACGGCAAAATTCCTGAAACTAAAGCCAAGGCAGACGCCGCGGTAAAAGCCGGCGATATGAACGGCGCGATACTTTGGGAAGGTCAAGTTTGGCAGTACCTAGTAAAAACCGCAGATGTCGGGCTTCGCGCTAAAAACAACCTAATCCGCGAGCTCTCCACTCCTATGAGCGAGGCTGCATCTAACGGCGAGAAGGCCTACCTACGCGGAGGCTGCAACGGCTGCCACGTCATCGGTCAAGTAAGCTCCGGTCCTGATCTAACGGGCGTCCTACTCCGCCATGAAAACGGCGAGAAATGGGTAGCTGATTTTATCAAAGACCCTGCTAAATTCTACGAAGACGACTACGTTAAGGCAATGATAAATTACTTCAACCTTCGCATGCCAAATCAGCATATGAAAGACGAAGAGATCAAAGATATCATCGAATACCTAAAATGGGTCGATGAGAACGCGGGTCTTAACTAGCCCCCACTCTCCCCCGCAAGGGGGAGAATTTAAAGGAGATGAAATGCCAAAATATAAAATTTACGCGATTTTAGCGCTGCTTATTATGACGGTCGCTTTTACCATCCCTACGCTCGGATTTTTCAAAGTCCAAGGCAAAATCGTATCGGGGCAGGTTAGCAGCGTCTCGCAGCTGCCCGCATACTCCGCACCGATATGGAATTTTTATACGAAAGCATCGTATAAAAATCATCTAATTCCTAGTGATGTTAAAAACGATCTAGGCGCGATGCTGGAGCATAAATTTGAAGTGGGCGTACCTAGCATACCGGTGTGGAAAATTTCACTCGAAGCGCCGAACTACCCTAAAGAGGCCTTCCCCGATGGAATTCCGCTTTACGTCCACGTAGACGGCTTTAGCGGCGATGTCGGCGAGATGAATACCCTAAATCACTATATCGGCATGTATCCCGTCTGGCGCGGCGGCACGCTCGAGCACTCGCTATCGCCGTATTATCTCATAATCGCTACGATCGGTATGCTTGCGTTTTTGTACTACGACGGCAAGGGACAGACTCTGCTTATGATCCTGCCGATCATTGCGCCGCTTATCTTCATCGGCTGCTACGTGGGTTGGCTGTATTGGTTCGGGCACAACCTGCAAGACTGGGGCGCGTTTAAAATAAAGCCTTTTATGCCTACAGCATTTGGCGACGGCAGCGTGGCGCATTTTACTACCCATTCATATCCGGCTCTTGGCTTTTGGCTGATGCTAGCTTTATCGCTACTATCGGCGTTAGCTCTACTATCTAAGAAAAAATTTCTACGAGAGCATAGATGAGGCTTTTGCTTCTAGCATTCTCGCTCGCGCTAAGCTTAGGCGCGGGCGAGCTTCAAGACGCGATCGATAGCGCAAAAGCGGGCGATATTATAGAACTAGCCGCGGGCGAGTACCACGGCAATATTTTAATCAATAAACCCCTTACTATCGACGGACTAGACCGCTCCGCCGTGATCATAGGCGATCGAAACGGAACGGTGATCCGCGTCCGCTCTCCGCATGTTATAATCAAGAATTTAACAATTCAAAACGGAGGCTTCGAGCATCTTAGCGAAGATGCTGGGATCAACGTAAGCGACGTAAACAGCGTAATCATAAAAAATAATCTCATCAAAGACGTGCTCTACGGCGTCGTACTAAGCAAGGCAAACGACGTAACGATCGAGGGCAACGAAATTTCAAGCAATACCTACCGCACGAGTTTCAAAGGCGACGGCATCAAGCTTTGGTACTCCAATGCCAATAAAATTTTAAATAACGACGTCCACAACGTCCGCGACACTGTTTTTTACTTCTCCAACGGCAATCTTGTCGCAGGCAATAAAGGCCATAGCTGTCGTTATTCTCTGCACTTTATGAACTCCGGGCATAACGTCGTGGAGGATAACTACTATGATGGCAATAGCGTGGGATTATTTTTTATGTTTTCAAGCGACAATATCGCCAGGCGTAACGTCGTGCGCAACGCGGACGGCGCCTACGGCGTAGGCATCGGTATGAAGGATAGCTCAAATTTTAGGGTTACGGATAATAAAGTCGTTTACAACGCCCGCGGATTTTATCTGGATCAATCCCCCTATCAGCCGGGCTCACTTAACGTTTTTGAAAACAACGATATCGAATACAACAGTATCGGCGTGCAATTCCACGCCACGCAGCTAAAAAGCGTATTTAAAAACAATAAATTTAAAGGTAATATGGAGATTGTGCTAAACGATACGCCGCAGTCCAAGCTCTTGCAAAACGAATGGAGTGGCAACTACTTCGACGATTACGACGGATTTGATCGCGATGGCGACGGCTACGGCGATGTGAGTTATGCGGCATATGCCTATGCGGATAGACTTTGGGCGCATAAACCGAGCGTGCGGTTTTTTTACGGCTCCAGCGGGATCGCGCTTTTAAATTTCATCTCCAAGCTCGCTCCGTTTTCAGAGCCCGAGCTGCTGCTGAAAGATCCAAAACCTAGGATGAGGCAATGATAAAGAATAGACGCGAAGCGATAAGGTTGCTTGGCGGAGCGCTTGGGACACTCGGGGCAGCGAGCTTGTTTGCGGATGAAAATTCTACCAATTCCGCGGGCAGTGAAGCGCAAAATTTAAACGAGCAAAATTCCGTAAATTCCACAGAGCAAAATTCTGCGCCAAATCCCATAAAACAAAATTCTAGCGGGGATTCCGCCTCTTTATATCTGCGCCCGCCCGGAGCGCTAGCAGAACGCGGCTTCCGCAGTAGCTGTATCAAGTGCGGCCAATGCGTGCAGGTCTGCCCCTATCACAGCATCTATCTGCTCGATATTACCCATCTTTTTGACATCGGTACCCCGGTCATCGACGCCAAAGAGCGAGGCTGTTATCTTTGCGGCGCGCTTCCTTGCGTGCTCGCCTGTCCTAGCGGCGCGCTTAGCCACGAGACGAACGAGCCTAAAAAGGTCAAAATGGGAATCGCCGTGATTAAAAATTTAGACGCCTGTTTGGCGTATCTCGGGCAGGTTTTAAAACCGGACGATCTGCGCCTAAAGCCCGCTAAGACCGAGCAGGAGCGCGAGCTAAACTCCGCGTTGGCGGTGAAAGAGGGCAAGGCCTGCGATCTATGCGCATCGCTGTGCCCTTACCCGCAGCCACTTGATGCCATAGCTATGATAAAAGCGGGCGCGCATTTCGCCCCGCAGATCCGTAGGGCTTGCGTCGGCTGTGGCGCGTGCGCAGAGCTCTGCCCAGCGCGTATTATCGAGATAATCCCGCGGGCGGATTACAAATCAATCTATGAAGGAAAACAATGAAAAACTCTATTAAATTCTACCTCTGCTCGCTAGCTGCGGCGCTTTTGTTATGCGGCTGCGGAGATGACGGCAATTCAGGCTCCGCCGCGGCAAGCTCCGCAGGGCAAAATTCCGTTTCACAAGGCTCCGCAGGGCAAAATTCTGCAGATCAGAATTCCGCGAGTTCAAATTCCGCATCGCAGAGCGCGGAACAAAATCATACTGCAAAGCCTCGCATCACCGTCAAAAGCGGCGAAGCGCCCAAGAAGGACGACAAGTTCGTAAGCTACGATTTTTACGGCGAGCGAAAGGTAAATTTTAATCTAAACGGCGATGTGAACGAAACGACCAAAAATATCGTGGCGTATTCGAGCATCAAAAACCAATACGAAAAGCTAAATTTCGACCTGATGAAAAAGCGCCTTGGGCATGATTTTATCCTGCGCTGTTCAGCGTGCCACGACGACTACGCCAACGGCATCATAGGTCCGTCGCTTCTAGATAAAACCGACGCGCAGATCGTGGATATGATTAAAAAGTATAAATTCAAAGAAAAGCCTAATCCTCTTATGGTGCAGCTCGTAAACGGCATGAGCGAGCAGCAGATAGAGACGATGGCGAAAGAAATTTACGAGTTCAACAAACAATTTAAGGAGCAGAAATGAAACCGGGCAAAATTTTAGCTTTGATTTTGGGTGTAGCACTGATCGCGCTGATGATCTTTATGGCTAGTTCGGACGATTCTAGCGCGCCGCAGCAGGAAGTCAAGCCGCAAGCGCAAGCAAAGCCTGCGCCGCAGAGCAAAAGCGTCGATCTCATCGACGATAAGGACGTAAAAAATATTAAAATTTTGCAGCAGAGCGTCAAAGAGCGCGATTTCAAGGTTAGTAGCTCCTATCTGGTAAGCTGCGCGCCCTGCCACGGCGATGACGGACGCGGCAAGATCGCTCCGCCGATCGGCGGCAAGAGCAAGGATCAAATTTTAGCAAGCCTCAAAGATTATAAGGCGGGCAAGATCAAAAACAGCCTGATGAGCGGACTGCTAACCAACGTAAGCGACGAGAGCCTAGATAAGCTCGCGGATGAAATTTCAAAATTTAAAGAGTAAGTCTTGGATAAATATAATTCGCGATGCACGATCAAAAATACGAGCTTTTTCTCGACCTTCGCTCTTAAAAATAAAAGTGGCAAACTGCGCCCCAGCATTCGGGCGCTGCGCTACGCCACGGTATTTTTGGTGCATCTGCTTTTCGTGCTTTCCTTTCGCGCCGATATTCAAATTTTAGAAGGCGACATCAGCGGCTCGCGGATACTTGGCTTTCATCTAGCAGATCCCTTTGCCACTCTTGAGGTGATTGCCGCGCACAAGGATCTGCCGATAAATCTACTTATCGGCTCGGGCACCATTTTGCTGTTTTATTTCATCGCAGGCGGCAAGGCGTTTTGCTCGTGGATCTGTCCTTACGGAGCGCTTAGCGAGATCGGCGAAAAGCTGCATAATACGCTAATTTCAAAGCACGTCATCAAGGAGCGCTCATTGCCGCGCGGTATGCGATATGCGATCTGGGCGGTGTTTTTGCTGCTAAGCGCGATTACGGATCTACTCGTTTTTGAAATTTTTAACGTAGTCGGAATTTTATCGCGCCTTATCATCTACGGCTTCTCGCTGGCGGGGCTTTGGATCGTGTTTGTGTTTTTGCTCGAAGTATTTTTTAGCAGGCGAGCGTGGTGCGCGCATCTGTGTCCGCTAGGCAGTACCTATTCGCTTGCGGCGAAAGCGAGCCTTAGCAAGATTACTTGGGATAAAAGCAGGTGCGATCACTGCGGCGTTTGCCAAGACGTCTGCTTCGTCTCGCACGTACTGGATATTACCAAAAAAAAGGCATCCGAAAACCTAGGCGATAAGAGCAAATTTATGCTAAAAGGGATCGACTGCACGCTATGCGGACGCTGTATCGACGTGTGTCATCAAGACGCACTCGGTATCGGCAATAAGCTAAAAGATATGATCTAAGGAAGCCTATGATAGAGATTAAAAACGTAAGCAAGAAATTCGCAGATCAATTCGTTTTAAAAGATATCAATCTAAATATCGATGATGGCGAGCAGGTGCTTTTCGTCGGGCAAAATGGCGCGGGCAAAAGCTCGCTGATGCGGACGATTTTAGGCGAATACATACCCACAAGCGGCAGCGTAGCTATCGATGGATTTGATTCGTTTAAGCAGCGCAGCCGCGCTCTACGCGGTATCAGCTTCGTGCCGCAAACCCCGCCGCCGCTTAAGCTGAGCCTAAATGAGCTCATCTACTTCGCCGAGCGCACAGCCGACGCAAGCAGAGCCGACATCGTAAAATTTTGCGACGAAATGGAGCTTGATCTGAGTTCAAATTTAAACAAACCCTTTCATAAGCTATCCGGCGGTATGAAGCAGAAATTTTTAATTGCGCTAGCATTCGGCAGAGCTAGCAAGGCGATGATTTTCGACGAACCGACCGCTAATCTCGATCCGAGCGCGCGCGAGCGTTTTAAGACGCTTTTGCACAACCACGCAAAAGATAAGAGCTTAATCTTTATCTCGCATAGGCTCGAGGAAGTGGGAGGGCTGGTAAAAAGAATGATTTCAATGGATCTAGGGAGGATCGTAGATGACAAAAATATTTAAAGCTTTACTTTGCGCACTTGTTGCGCTTACGTTTTTAGGCTGTGGCGACGAGAAGGACTACGGCAACGTCCATTACGACAGGGACGTGTGCGAGCACTGCCAGATGGCGATCAGCGATAACCGCTTCAGCGTCGATGTGCGCGTGGACGGTAAAAACCACTACTTTGACGACATCGGCTGCTTGGTAGATTTTATGGTTACCAACGACAAACTAAACTGGCTAAAGGACGCTAAAATTTACATCAATGACGCTAGCGGCAACGGCGAGTTTATCGACGCACGCACGGCGCACTTTTATCGCGGTTTTAAAACCCCTATGTCGTTTGGCTGGGGTGCGTTTAAAAACAAGCAAGAGGGCAAGCAAGACTTCAGCTTCGATCAGGTAGTCGCGGCGCTTAAAGCGGGCGGCGGCTCGCACGGCATGGGAATGGGCGATATGGGTCGCGATGCGCATGGCGCAAGCGACGAGCATGATATGAGTGCGGGACACGACGACATGGGCGGAATGAAAGACCCTCACTCCGCAGAGCGCGGCACAAGCGAGCCGAAGCACGATATGAGCGGTATGGGGCATACTCACGGCTCAGATCATGGCATGAGCGGCGATGCGGGCAGCACGACGCACTCTCAAGGCGAGCCGCACGATATGGGGCAGATGCACGAAAGTAACAGCACGGGGCCCGATATGCCTTCAGAGCACTCGCATTAAGGATGTTTTAGCCAAGACGAAATTTTAAGAGGCTTCGTTTTGCACTAAATTTAAAGCCTGAATTTCAGCGCGCCGCCCGTGCCGATATAGATGAGATAAAATTTTATTTTGCAGCTGCGGCACGAGGCAAAGCTAGGCTTAAAAAACGACCGCAAAATTTCATCTCGCAACGCGACTAAATTTAACGCGCGGCGCAAAATTCGCTCTGCCGAATTAAAATTTACGCAAGCTCGCTAATTTAAAATTTCGCCGTAAATTTAATATTTATCTGGCACGCAATCTCGCCGCTTTGGGATTTTTAGAATTTTAAAATTCTATGCCGCGGGATACGCCCGGCTTTGAAATTTTGCGGAATTGAAATTTAAGCAGTTCCGTTAAACGGCTAAATTTTAAAACTGCGGCGGATTACGGATAGCGGGCGGCAAATAGCGCGCTATTTGCAGGCGCCGCAAGCGAGCCGTAAATTTAAAATTTATGCGCGAGTCGCAGTCGCAAGCGGCGGATAAAATTTCGCCGCCTATTTAAAGCTCGGCGAGCGAAATTTAAGGCTGCAAAATCCGCGCCGCGAAACGGAGCCGAGCTTAAAAGCGCGTATTTAAGCCGCGCAAGCAATCTAAATTTAAAAGCGCGCCGAAGCGCAATAAAGGAAAAGAATGAAAAATTTACTCACCATCGCCGCTTTGGACATCAAAGAGTCCTTCCGCTCGCGCTGGTTTTTGCTCTATCTGCTGATCTTTAGCGGGCTCGTGGCGGCGTTTTTTATCACGGGGGTGACTGATTCACGCGTGCTCGGCTTTAGCGGGCTTTCGCGACTGCTGCTGCTGTTTATTCAGATCTGCATCATCATCCTGCCCGTCTTCGTACTCGTCACCACCAGCAAAGCGATCCTAGCAGATCGCGACCTAAATATCTTAGAATACCTGCTAAGCTTTCCGATCTCGCAGGCGCAGTATTACTACGGCAAGGCGCTAGGAAGGCTATTTGGAATGTTCGTGCCGATATTTTTATCGCTGCTTTTGGCGATCGTTTGGGGCGCGATCAAGGGCACGGGCATTCCGTGGGCGATCTGCCTGCTTTATACGGGGCTGCTTTTTAGTTTGTGCGCGGCGTTTTTAGGGATCGCGTTTTTGATCTGTGCCGTTTCAAAAAGCCAAGAGATGGGGCTTGGGCTCGCGTTTTTCGTCTGGCTTTTCTGCCTTGCGTTTTTGGATCTCGTGCTGATCGGACTGCTCGCAAAAACGGGCGTGAGCGAAAATCTGATCTTTGCGATCGCCCTAGCAAATCCGATGGAGGACTTCCGAATCGCCGCTATCAGCCTATTTGATCCCGATCTTGCGGTCATCGGCACGACGGCGTATTTTATCCTAGATCACTTCGGGCGCGGACTTTTCATCGCCTTTTCGCTACTCTATCCGATTGCGCTGGGCGCGGCGAGCCTCGTTTTGGGCTATTTTATCTTTAGATCAAAGGATTTGGCGTGAAATTTCCACTCATTTTGGCGGCATTTATAGCGCTTTGCGGCGCAGCGGAGATGCAAAATTCCGAGCCGCAAAGCGCTAGCTCGGCGCAGAATTTAGGCGCGCCTGATAGTATAGGCTCCGGCTTGGCGCAGAATTCTAAAAGCGTGCGCGAGATCGCGTGGCTTAAAGACGTAAATCTCACCTGCGCCAAATACGGCATCGATACTAGCGCGCACCCTGAATTTCGCGCTTACGCAAGGCTTAAAGACGGCAGCGCGCTAGCATTTGCTTCGCCCAAGGCGATGTTTGCATATTTTTTCGAGGGCGAAAATTTGAGCGGCAATAACGGCGGGGCTTCCGCGGAGGAAAATTTGATGAGCAAAAATCCTGCTAGCGGCAATTTCGGCGAGTCAAATTCCACGAACGCAAATTTCGGCGGAGCGGAGCTTTACGTCACCGATTACGCAAGCGGCGAAATTTTGCGGGCACAGGACGCGTTTTATGTATTCGGCAGCGTGCTGCAAAGTGCCAGAGGCGACGATCTCATCACGTTTGCCAGACTTCAGGACGCACAAAATTTCATGCGCGAGAAAAAGGGGCATAAAATTTTGCAGTTTCGCGAAATCTCCGCCAAGCTAATCGATTATCTAAGATGATCGAGCCGCTTGGCAAAATTTAAATCCAGCTATTTTAGTATATTTTATTCATAAAATTTTATCTTTTATTTCAGTGCGCTATTAAGGGAATTTAAAGCAATTAAAAAATACAATCACGTTAAATTTTAT
>UQCL01000061.1 GCA_900539505.1 uncultured Campylobacter sp.
GCTCAAAAGCGCAGACCGCAACCTCTATAAGCTAACGATAAAATTTAATCATAATTTTTAAAAATCAAAATTTAAAAAGCACAGAATTTTACCCCAGGATTTGAATTGAGTAAAAAGCTAACGAAATGCAGGAATTTCGCAAGCGCGAAATTTATCCATTGTAATTTTCCTCGCCCATAAGCGCTTCAGCGATGAGCTCTAGCGGATTTATGCACCTCATCTGCGAGCCACTTAAAGAAAGCGAATTATTTAGCTGCATCCTGCACGCACTGCACTCAGCAGAGACTACGCGCACGGGTAGATCCGCCATTGCGCGCGCCTTAGCTAATCCTGCTTCACGCGCGAGCTCGTAACGCTCGGTCTGCATCGTCACACCGCCAAATCCGCAGCATTTATTAGGCTCATTCATCTCGGTTATTTCGTAGTTTTGAGCGAGCAAGCCGCGCGGTTCTTTCCAAATACCCTGCATTTTGCGGGCATGGCACGGATCGTGATAAGTAATCGCTAAAGCCCTTTTGCCGCGGCGCATCAAAAGATCACTTAAGTTTGTAAATTTATAAAAGTATTCGCTCGCCATAAAAATTTTACTCGCAAGCTTTTGCGCACGGGCTTTCCATTGCGGCTCGTTTTCAAAAAAATGCGCGTAATCCACCCGCAGCATCGCAGAGCACGTAGCCTCGGGCACGATAATCGCATTAAGAGCAGGCAGAGCTTTTTCGAAATATGCTATATTAAATTTTGCCACGCGTTCAACCGCCGCAAAATCTCCCGTAAAATACGCAGGAGCGCCGCAACAGGCTTGTTCCTTCATCAAATTTACGTTTAGCTTTAGCGCTCGCGCGATATGTAAAACCGCCTCGCCTACGCCAGTGTAAGCGTAGTTTGCCATGCAGCCTATAAAAATTCCGATAGTTTTTTCGCCGCCGTTGTCGATAAATTCTGCGTGCGAGTTCATAAAGCTCTTTTTCGCAGGAGCAGGCAGCAAGCGCTCTTTTTTAAGTAGTGGTAAGTCAAATCTAGGCGACATAGAGCTTTGCGTATCTTTTCGCATCTTAAAGCCACAGCTAAGAAACACGTATCCAAGCGCTGCTGCTAGATCCAGCGCTTTGCGGTGCCCAAGCAGCCAAAACGCAGCTTTTTTGTACCACGCGATGCCAAATTTTTCCGCAATGCGCGCGCGAACATTCTCGATTGCCGTATCTATGGGCAAAGACTCGCCGCAAATATCTACGCAGTTGGTGCATAAAAAGCAGCTCTCAAAAATTTTCTTAGCGTTTTTATCAAGCTTTAGTTCATTCCTGCCGTAAGCGCCCAAAAGATCCACAAATCCGCGCGGGCTCGTTACTTCATCGCCGTTAATGCCATGAACCGTGCAGACTTGGATACATTTACCACATTTTACGCAACGCTCGCTAAGTGCCGCAAAATCGAACGCTCCAAGCTTTGCCCTACTCATAGCCGCGCCGCTTAAACGGTTTTAGAAAAGCGCTTTTCGCCCAAATTTTTACCCATATACTCATCAAAGCACATCGCGATATTGCGGATCAAAAGCGTGCCGGTAGGCGTTACGGAAATTCTATTCGGCGAGACTTGCACGAAATCCTTTAGCGCCTCAAGTTGTTTTAGGCTAGTGCCAAAATGCTCGAAAAATTTTATCTTGAATTTCTCCTCGATCGCCTCTATATCGACGCAAAAATTACTCATCAACCCCATAATCACCTCTTTGCGCAGCAGATCCTCTTCATTTAGCAAAACGCCCCTGCAATACGGCAGCCTGCCTTCATCGATCGCAGCCTCGTAAGCGTCCATATCTTTGAAATTTTGCGCGTAGTGGCGCGCACCCTCGCCGATGCTAGTTAGCCCGATGCCGATCAGATCGGCGCCGCCTTTGGTCGTATAGCCCTGGAAATTGCGGTGTAGCGAGCCGTTTTTAAGTGCAGTATGAAGCTCGTCCGCGGGCTTTGAGTAGTGATCCATACCGATCATCTCATATCCGTTCGCGCTTAAAAAATCGTGCGTAAGCTTTAAAATTTCAAGCTTTACTTTAGGCTCGGGCAGTGTCGTCTCGTCAAATTTACGCATAGATTTTTTGATCCACGGCACGTGCGCGTAGTTAAAGATCGCAAAGCGGTCCGGATCAAGCGAAAGCGCAAGCTCCAGCGTGCGCTTAAAGCTAGCTAGGCTCTGATACGGAAGGCCGTAGATCAGATCCATATTTATCGATTTTATCCCCCTCGCGCGCGCCATGGCTATGACGTCCCTCGTAAGCTCGAAAGGCTGGATGCGGTGGATCTCCTTTTGTACCTGCGGATCGAAGTCCTGTACGCCGTAGCTTATGCGGTTAAAGCCGTTTGAAACGAGCACGTCAAGCTGCTCGGCGTTCAAAAACCGCGGATCGATCTCGCAGCTGATCTCGGCTTCAGAGCTAAAGCTTTTAAAATATTTTTTGATATTTTTTATGTGGCGCGCAAGCTGTTCGGCGCTAAAATATGTAGGCGTACCGCCGCCGAAGTGCATCTGCACGACCTGGCGCGAGCCGTCCACGACGCCGCTTAAAATTTGCATTTCGCGCTCGATATAGTCCAAATACCGATCCATCTTGTCGCGCTTGCCGGTGTAGATTACGTTGCAGCCGCAAAAATAACAGGCGGAGCGGCAAAACGGCATGTGAAAGTAAAGCGACAGCGGCGTGGAGCTTTTTTGATTTTTCAATTCGTTCAAATACCCGTCGTAGCTGAAGCTTTCACTAAATTCCAAAGCGGTCGGATAGCTCGTGTAGCGAGGCCCCGGGCGCGAAAATTTCGCGTAAGCGTCAAAGTCTATGCTATTCACGGCCGCCCGCCTTGGTTTTGATAAGCTCTTCGATGTCGATGAAAAGGTTCGGATGCAAACTTTTTACGCGTGAAACGACGGCATCGACGTCTAAGCTTAATCTTTTCGCACTCGGATTTGCGCCCGTTAGCCTTCTGATCTCGTCCATACACACGATCCACGCATCGCCGAAATCCACTGGCGTATGCTGCAAGATCGAGCGCTCAAGCTTGAGATTAAAATTTTCCTGCATCGCGTTTTTGGTCGCGGCGATGAGATTTGCAAGCGATTTTATCGAGATCATCGTGTGCACTTCGTTATTTTCGTCTATGCCAAACCACGGCTCCTCGTCGCTCCACGAGCCGCTTTTTAGAGTGAGTTTTTTCTCATTATCCTCGCCCTGCGAAATTTCAAAAACCGTCCTTTTCGAGCTATCCAGCCCGAAGAATTCGCTCGCTTTGTCGATCTTTTTTAGCGCTTTATCTTTTTCTTCCATGCGTTCTCCTAAATTTATCTTTTTTGATCCAGCCAGACCATAACGCCCTTTTGCGCGTGCAGGCGATTTTCCGCCTCTGCAAAAATCTCATCCGCGTGCGCTTCAAACACGGCCTCGCTCACCTCGTATCCGCGATACGCCGGCAAGCAGTGCAAAAAGATCGCACCGCTACCTGCTAGAGCCATTAAGCTTTCATCCACGCAAAAACCCGCGAAATCGCGAATTCTTTGCTCCTTTTCGTCTTCTTGCCCCATCGAGACCCAAGTATCGGTCGTCACGACGTTTGCGCCCGCTACGGCTTCTTTTATATCGTTCGTTATTAAAATTTTGGCGCCTGAAATTTCGGCATTTTGCCGCGCCTGCGCTAGTATCTGAGGATCGGCTTCGTAGCCCGCGGGCGTCGCTACTCGCAGCTCAAAGCCAAGCTTGCTGGCAAGCATCAGCCACGAGTGCGTCATATTGTTGCCGTCGCCCACGTAGGCGGCTTTTATATTTGGAATTGGGATGCCGCACTCCACGATCGTCATTAGATCCGCCATTAACTGCACGGGATGAAATTTATCGCTTAGCCCGTTTATCACCGGTACGCGGCTAAATTCCGCAAGCTCTATGAGCGTCTCGTGGCGATTTACGCGCGCCATGATCAGATCGCACATTCGTGAAATCACGCGCGCAGTGTCTTTGACCTGCTCGCCACGCCCGAGCTGGATGTCGCGACTGCTCAAAAACAGCGCGTGCCCGCCGAGCTCATTCATCCCCACGTCAAAGCTAACGCGCGTTCTGGTCGAACTTTTTTCAAATATCATCGCTAATTTTTGATCTTTCAAATACGGCTTAAAATCTCGCGCCTTCGCCTCTTTTTTAATCTTAAAGGCTAAATTTAAAATTTCGATTATCTCGTCTTTGCTAAAATCGTTTAACGTAAGAAAGTGCCTCATATCACTCCTTTTTGGTTAAATTTTACACTGTTTTCGCTTACGTAGCGTTTTATTCGGCTTTAAATTTTAAAATTTGCGCTACGTGCCGCGAAGTAAATTTCAAAAAACCAAGTCTCGCCGCTGCCGTGAAATTTTAAAATTCCAAAATTCTTAAAATTTTATCTTCGCGAGTTTAAAATTTCCGCGATTTCTTTGGCGTGATAGGTGATGATCATATCGGCACCCGCGCGCCTTATGCCTATCATCGTCTCCATCATCACGCGCTCATAATCGATCACGCCCGCTTTTTTACCCGCCTGCAAAAGCGAGTATTCGCCGCTTACGTTATACGCACAGATCGGCAGCAGCGTGCGCTCTCTAAGGTCTCTGATTAGATCCAGATACGCAAGCGCGGGCTTTATCATCAAAATATCCGCTCCCTGCGCCTCGTCCTGCAGGCTTTCGTTGATCGCCTCAAATCTATTTGCGGGATCCATCTGGTAGCTGCTGCGATCGCCAAAACTTGGCGCGCTCTCCGCCACGTCGCGAAACGGCCCGTAGTAGCCGCTGGCAAACTTGCTCGAGTACGCCATAATCGGTAAATTTTCAAATCCGCCGCGATCGAGCGTCTCTCGCAAAGTAGCGATAATGCCGTCCATCATGCCGCTTGGAGCAATCATATCCGCGCCTGCTTTGGCGTGGATGAGCGCTTGCTGCGCCGAAATTTCAAGAGTCGCGTCGTTATCTACAGTCTGATGTACATGATCGATGATGCCGCAGTGCCCGTGGTCAGTGTATTCGCAAAAGCACAGATCGGTGATTACTAATAAATTTGGAAATTTAGCCTTTATCGCGCGCAGAGAAGTCGCGATGATGCCGTCCTCGCTTAATGCGTCCGAGCCGATGCTGTCCTTTAGCGAAGGGATTCCGAAAAGTAAAATTTTATCTAGTCCTAGCGACAAAAGAGCCGCGCACTCTTTTAAAATTTCATCCAAGCTCATCTGAAATACGCCCGGCATCGAGGCGATCTCCTTTTTGATGCCGCTTCCTTCCACGACAAAAAGCGGATAGATTAGAAAGCGGGTTTGCAGATCGGTTTGTCGCACCAGATCCCTAAGCGCGGGGTTTATTCGTAGGCGTCTAAATCGTTTAAACATTATTTTTCCTTTTTTAGCTAGAATTGTGAGATTTATAATATCACAATCGGAGTAAATTTAAGCATGGATATAAAAATTTCAGAGGTCGCAAATCTCCCCTCCCGCTTCGGAAGCTTCCGCATTCAGTCGTTTAAGCAAGGCGAGAAAGAGCATCTGGTGATATTTAAGCAACCTTTGGAGGGCGTCGTAAACGTGCGGATCCACTCGGAGTGCCTTACCGGCGATGCGATCGGCAGCCTAAAGTGCGACTGCGGCGAACAGCTCGAAGCGAGCCTAAAATATATCGAAGAGCATGGCGGCATGGTGATCTATCTGCGTCAAGAGGGGCGCAATATCGGACTTTTTAATAAAATCAACGCCTACGCTCTGCAAGATCAGGGCCTCGATACGATCGAAGCAAACCATCAACTCGGCTTCAAAGCAGACGAGCGTACCTACGAAATCGTGGATTTCATACTCGCTCATTTTGGAATTTCGCGCATAAATCTGCTTACGAACAACCCGCAAAAGCTACACGATCTAAAAGTCGAAGTGGTCGCGCGCGTGCCTATAATCATCACGCCTAATAAATTTAACGAAAACTATCTGCGCGTCAAAAAAGAGCAGATGGGGCATCTGCTGTGAAGCTTGCGCCGGACGAGAGCTTTGGCGAGCAGGTAGCTAAATTTAAAGCCTGTCTGCAAAAATTTAACCGCGTCCATAGCCTCACGAATTACGATGATTTGGATGCGGTGGTGCGCGACAGCCTAAGCGGAGCGGAGTTTATATCGCGCTATCCGCGCATCGCATGCGACATCGGCTCGGGAGCGGGCTTTCCCGGGCTATTTTTGGCACTCGCGCTGCCGCTGTGCGAGTGGCATCTATTTGAGCCGAACCTTAAAAAAGCGGCGTTTCTAACCTACGCGAAGGTTAGCCTTGCTCTAGCTAACGTAAAAATCCACGCCGAGCGCGTGCAAGACGGCGCAAAGCTGCGCGCCGATCTGATAAGCTCGCGAGCGCTAATGAGCGCGCGAAGCTTAGTTGAAATTTGCCGCGGCTTTTATGATCAAAACACGACATTTTTACTCTATAAAGGCTCGGGCGCAGAGTCGGAAGCGGCGGAATTCCACAAGGAATTTACAGGTGCGCGCTGCGAAATTTTTAGCGGCGAAAACGCTTTGAAAAATAGAAAATTTTTAGTGATCAAAGGGGTGAAATAATGGGAAAAATTCTAGCCATAGCCGTCATCGCGGCGCTCATATATTTTTTGATAGTGCCTAGATTTCGCATAAAGAAAAAGGACGATGCGACCGAGCTTTTGGCGTGCGACGAGTGCGGGACGTACTTTAGCAGCGACGAGCTTGCTCTGCGCGACAAAAAGCGCCTTTGCAAATCCTGCGAAGCCAAACTAAGGGGCGGCAAATGATCATCCTAGGCCACGCGCTCGTGCCCTACGAGCCGCTGTATCTCATCAAAAACGGCGACGAAGTTTTCAAATACGACAATCTGCTCTTTAAGTTTAACGACAGACTCATAGCCGCCGCGCAAAAGGCGCAGAAAAAATTTAGCGTTATTACGAATGATATAAATGAAATTTTACTCGCAAACGGCGCAGGCGCGCGCTTCATCGTCGTGGATAAAAAATCCGCCGCGGCCGCGCAAAAGCTAGCAAACGATTATCTTTTCGACGCCAAGATCGCGATGTTTATCGGCTCTGCGCGGGCGCTAAAAAACTTAGCCGAGCTCGGAATCGATGCGGCGATCTTTAAAGACGCGATCGCAAACGCGCCCAAATCGCTACTTGCAAGCATTGGAGATAGCGTAGGCTCGAAATTTCACTTCGGGCTTCCGAAAAAAGATGAAATTTTCGGCGGCGCGCAAAAGCTCGCGGATAAAATTTCGGCTCTGGATAAAAAGCTAAGCGCGCCCGCAGCCGGTAAAAACGACGATATCTGGAAAAAATAGCAAAATCCTAAGCGAATTTATTCGCGGGTATAAAATTCCTATGACTCATGCAAATTAAAATTTCGCGCGAAATTTTGCCCTCTTTCGCAAATTAGAATTCTGCGCGAAATTTCACGCGTCCTCTGCGAAATTCTCTCGCTTACTCAATTTAAAATTTTACCCGCTCGGATAGATTTAAATTTTACGTAGAATTTCGCCTGTCCTCGCGGCAAGAAATTTCAAATAAAATTTTATCCTCCCGCGCGATGCAAAATTTTACTAAATTTTCTACGCGCGATATAAAATCTACGTAAATTTTACTCGCGCGATTAACGTAAATAAAATTCTGCCTCTGCCTACGCTTCATAGAATTTCGCGCAAAATTTTACTTACAGAGACGATATAAATTCCTAGCCATTATTTAAATTTTACTCGCGTTTTAGCTGCTTTTATATGCACGGTAAGGATTTTTTAAAGCTAAAATTTTATATAATTATGCGTTTCAAAAAGGCATATTTTGAGTACTAAATTCTTTCTAGCAATCCTTGCGATAGGCGTTATAATGGGGCTTTGCGCAGGGCTCTTAAACTTCGGCATCAATGAAATTGAAACTTTTGCTTTCGGGCATAATGATGAGGAATTTCACATTATTACGGAGCAAACCACTGCGCTTAGGCGCTTTCTTAGCGTCCTCGCAGCCGGCGCAATCGTAACTATAATTAGAATTCTACTAATAAGACTAAAACCTTTTTTAAACGTAGCTTCGATGATGGATAGGCAAAATCCGCCGTTTTGGCAAAATTTAATCCACTCGGTTTTGCAGCTAGTAGCCATCGCTCTGGGCGCACCGGTAGGCAGCGAGGCTGCTCCGCGCGAGCTGGGTGGCTTGTTTGCGGCTAAAATTTGCCGCGCCTTAAATATTAGCGGAGATGAGCTTCGGCTATTTGTCGCATGCGGCGCGGGAGCGGGACTGGGCGCTGCATATAACGTCCCGCTAGCGGGCGCGCTTTTTAGCCTGGAAATTTTGCTTAAAAGCTTCGATACTCGAGCAATTTTATGCGCCTTTGCCACTAGTGCGGTGGCTACAGCTACGGCGGAATTCGGAGCTTCAAAAGAAATTTATTACGCAGTTTCAAACTTCGCCCCTACCCCGCAGAATTTACTCGCAGCGGCGCTAATCGGGCTTGTCACGGGGGTCGCGGCGAAATACTTTCAAGACGGGGTGCGCTTGTGCGAAAAGCTGCGCATAAAAAGCCTCGAAATCGCGCTTACACTGCCATTTGCATTCGTGCTTACCGCGGCGATCGGCGCATACGTACCCGAAATTTTAGGTAACGGGCGCTCTGCAGCGCAGTTTGCTTTCAACTCCGCATCCTTTAGTCCGTATTTGCTTGCGATTTTGCTTTGTAAGGCATTTTGCATTTTGATGATCTTTCGCTGCGGCGGATACGGCGGCACGCTCACGCCGAGTTTCGCGCTGGGTGCAGTTTTGGGGCTATGCGTAGGATTTGCGATCGGCGAAATTCTACCTATTAGCCTAAGCGCAGCGGGGGTTTGCGGAGGGGCCGCCTTTTTAGCGATCAACTTAAACGCGCCGCTTTGCGCCTTTGCCCTAAGCGCGGGATTTTGCGGGCTAAACATAAACTCATATTCGGTCGTCGTTTTTAGCATCGTATGTGCTGTGATCGCTAGAAATTTACTGACGAAAAATTTAGCGTAGTCGCGGCGCTGATAATTCATACGCTGCAAATATGAATAGGCGAGCGCGGCAATGATGGTCCAAGAACCTGCCGTCGCGCATAGAGTGAGCGCCATAGGTCGCATCATTGGGCTAGGTCGGAGCCGTAAGGATATGCGCCTAAGCTGATCGTTGGTAAATTTAAGATAAAATTTCGCCACTTTATCCAAAGGAGAAAACATGGGTTTACTTTCATTCGTAGCCGAAGCAGGCAAGAAACTACTAGGTCTAGGCGATGACGCCAAATCCGTAAAAGACGAGATCGCCGCCAATCTCAGCTCTACGCCGGTAGAGGGACTAGAGGTCGAGGTGCAGGGCGACACCGTCAAAATCAGCGGTAACGCCGACAAGGAAACTCTCGAAAAAGCAGCCCTCATCGCGGGCAACACCGCAGGCATCAAAAACGTGCAGATCGAGGGCATCAGAGAGGATAGCGCCGAAAACTACTACACCATCGTAAAGGGCGATAACCTATCTAAAATCGCGAAGAAATTCTACGGCGACGCGAATAAATACAAGATTATTTTCGACGCCAACCGCGAGGTTATTAAGGACGCAAACCTCATCTATCCGGGGCAGAAGATCAGAATTCCAAAAGCTTAAGCTCGCTTTTGAATACTGCGGCTTGATTTTGCAAGCCGCGGATTTTACTTTTGCGCGTACTGCGCTGCGTTTGCGCGAGCCGCGATTTTATAAATCTGCGCCGCAGCGAGATTTTGGCGAGCTATGTATTTTGCTAGCCGTGGATTTGCAGACTGTAAATTTTGCGAGCTGCAACTTTAAGGCTATGGTCTGCTTTTGCGAGATGGGTTTTGATTTTAAGTCGTAGCGCGGTTTTGCGAGACGCACTGCGGCGGATAGCGGATTACTTGCCGCACCTGCGTGCTGCCGCCCTATTTGAGAATATATAAAACGCTTTAAAATTCCGTTTATAAAGAGCTAAATTTGGATAAATTTGAAATCAGCGCTACGCTAAAAAAGACCGAAACTAGAGATTACGACAAATATCCGATAATCATCAAAGACAACGCGATAGAGATGATAAAGCTATATCTGCCGATTGTATTTATTTTGGACTTTCTTTCACATTTTGCACCATACAGACCACCACATCCAGGAGAGCTAAATGAACGCCCAAAAGAGCTAGGAAGTTGCTATATTAAATTTAAAAATTCCGCCATAGAGTATTTTTCTACGAAGAAAAATTTAGTCCTATTCGAAATAAAATTATCAAATATATTAGGAATAAAACGAACCTTCGGACCTTCCGAATTTCAATCACCGATCGCTACAAAAAAGTTTGGATTTTGTGTCGTTATGATCTACTTCGTTTTAATGTCTGCGGTTTTTTACTTTAAAGGCTATGCGATAGCTCCATTTGTAGTGCCGATAGCATTTGGGCTCGGCATACTCCCGCTACTGATTTTTAGATTGGTAAACGGGCTGAGGCTCGGACTGGATATGCTAAGCGGCGATAGTTTGATTATCTTTGATAAGCATTTCATTATCGACGCCTCGATTTTAACGAGCAGGGAATACAAGGAGCTAAAAACCTATTTTTTACTAAAAACGGGTAAAAATTTAGATAAAATCCAGCCGCAAATTTTTATATAGGCTAGGAGTAAAGAGCAGATTTAGACGTAAAGCAAGAATTTGATAAGCAGGTAAGCGATAAATGCTTAGAAGATAGCCCATCGTATGAAATCAAAATTTAATAAAGACCTAGACGCGCCGAATTATCTTTTAAGAGTTAAAAATTTTTAGCAAAAATACCGCTCAAATTTTATTAAATCCAAATCCTCACGTTCAGTTTTAAAATTTTAACGATACTCAAAAAGTTTAGAATTTCGCTCTTTATTTCGCTTGCGGGGTCGCGGCGCAGCACGCTTTCATAGACGCTAGGCTCGAAATTATCGCGCCCGGTGTGCACGAAAATATGGATCCGCCGCTCTCTGATACTCGCCCAGATCTGCGCCCCGAGCGCGTCGCCCACCGCCAAAAATCGCTCCATAAATGCAGGGGTTAGCATGTACATCGCGTTTTGCGGCTCATCGCTAAGCACCTTGTAGCGCGCGGCAAACTCCACGTTATCCATCGCAACGGGCTTTAGACCTACGTGCTGTTTGTTTTGTATCTCGCGCGGATAGATAAAAACGGGCGCGATGATGCGTTTGTTAAATTCCGCTACGAAAAACGCCCCCACGAGCTCGTGCTGCAAATTTTGATGAAAAAAGCTCACATCGCTAAACTCGAAGCTCACCCCCTGCCACGCGCCGCCTACGCGGTCGTTGCCGCGCAGATTTTCGATAAACTCGAACAGATCGCTCTGCACCACGCGCCAAAACGGCACGCTGCCGTAGGAGACGTATTCGTAGCCCAGCTCGCGCACGAAAGGCGCTAGATAGTGCTGCTTATAGCTTTGGCGGTATCGCCTCGTAAAGATCTCTTGCATGCTTTTTACGCCGAGCGCGTAAAGCCGCGCCGCTAGCCACACCACAAGCGCAAGCGCAGCCAAGCCTATCAACGCCTGCGGCAAGACCGCGGAGTATTTGAAGATCAAAAAAGAGATCGCGACCGCGCCGAATTTCAAAATATTTTCCGTGCCGATGAGATCCTTTTGCCAGCCGTTTAAGTGCACCTCTTTAAGGCTCACGGCGAGCGAGGCGACCGCCAGCAGCATAAGCATCGTCGCGCTAAAGTTCTGCGCGCCCTGCCTATCTGCAAAATACGCGATAGCGCCGAACACCGCAAACAAGGCGATCGTGCTTACGACGACGATAAACTTTAGTTGCTCCACGTGCTTTTTCGCGTCCAGTCGCAAGCGCTCCAAATCGTAAATAGTCAAAATTTCGCCCCTCTTTAAATTTGCCCGCAATTTTAGCAAAATTCTAGGAATTTTGGAATTTCAAAGCTTGCTCGTCCGCATATAAGGCGAATTTTTTATATGAATTTTACACAGCGCCCCAAATTTAAGGATAAATTCAAAACTATAAGCTTAAAATTTCGCCGTAGTGGGGGCGGCACGCAGAAGTGAAATTTCACATAAAAACGGCGCTAAATTTCAGCGTGCGGAAGTTAAATTTCAAGGCATAAATT
>UQCL01000062.1 GCA_900539505.1 uncultured Campylobacter sp.
CAGCGTAGTCTCGTGGGCTCGGAGATGTGTATAAGAGACAGATATTATATAGCCTATGAAAGATTTGAAGGCGGCTATTACGCAAGGGGTAAATTTATAGGCAAAAACAGCGGCGATCTTGTTTTTATCGGCATCTGCGGCGATGTAAAAAATTGCGCCGAAATAAAGAGCCTCGATTTAGATGAAATAATAAAAAGTATGCCCAAGCTCTCGGAATCAAATAATTTTTATATTAACGAGTTTATGAGATCAACCAAACGGATCGATGAGGTAAATTCTATCGGCAACCGATTAAATTTAAAAAGGAGATACTATGAAATTTAAAATTTTGAAACCGAATGAACTATACGGCTGGGTTTTTAACAAAGATGAAGAACTTTATAAGGCTTTAGGATTTGATTGCTGGATGGATTCGTTTATTCGCATATTAGCTAAAATTCCGGGTGCCAGGAAAAAAGATATTTTGGACTACATTGAATATGAAATCTTTGATTGGTACGAATGGTTTGAACTATATGGGATTATCCAAAGCGACTATAAGCTAGCGGACGAAGATAATCCTGAAATTTCAGCCTATCCGACATACGCGGGAGAATACTTCGGAGTAATAGGTCAACTATTTTTAGGGGGTATGATAGACTTCGGCATAGAGCGCGGAAATTTAAGAAAGGAATGGGCTGACTTCGATACGAATTTATCCAAGATCGATTTAGGGATGTCGCTTTATGAGAAGTGGATCTATTTTAGAGATAATTTCTTTTTTGAGTATAAATTTTTAGAGGAGGAGAACATAACTCCCAAAGCAGAGATAACTTGGAAAGACCCTAACACATGGAGCAGATTTAGCCACTGGATGTGTATGACTAAGGCGGGCAAAGAGTATCGTGATAAAATTTTAAAACCGAGGCTTTATGAAAAGTATAAGGATGTGGTTATCGAGGTGTAATTTGGCGATTACAAATAACGAAAAATTTATTATGAACATGTTTAATCTAGCAAGCAAAAAGGGGCTTATATGACTATCTTACCAATATCAACCTTCGACAATGACTTACAAAGAGGCGATATTATAAAATTTAACGACGATGAGCTTATGGTCTGCGATGAGCGCTGTTTCTGGACAGAAAATCCTTGCCTTTTAAATTTAAAAAATACCAGATATTTTGAGCTTCCTAGCGAGATGCTATCAAGCAAAGCGGGGTTTGTCGTGGACAAGGAGCAATTGATTCGTAATTTAGCAAATTTTGGCATCAATGCAAGCCCCCGGGAGGTATTTATATGCTCCGATAATTACCTTAGTAGCAATGAACTGAAAGATTACAAAGAAGATTGCGACGAAGCAATCCCCGGTTTCAGACTGACAAAACCTAGGGATAAATTCGGACGCAATAGACGCATAAAGAGAAATCTAATGAAAAAATTTAGTATTCCTCTCTTGAAATTTTGCGGAAAGATCGAGGTCGGAGATATTATCGAGTGTAGAAAATCCAGCTATCCATATGAGAAAAATGTAAGCTTTATCGTAGTAAAAGCAAAAGACGATGATGAGGTAAATTTTATAAAATTGGTCGTAATTAGCGGCTACAAGGCAGGCTTATGGGTTTTGCCGTTTTTATTTGAAACGGATAAAAACACGATAGAAGCAGACTGGCTAATTAAAAATTGGAAATATATTTTTTATAGATGCTGCGATATAAGGCACACCTACGTAAATTTGCAAAACCGAAAAGAGGTTTTAAATTTTACCGATAAAGAGTTGGAAAATTTTATAAAAATAAAGCGAAAGAGATTTAAATTTAAAAATAAGAAGTGATATAATGCCTCGCTAATCGACATTATCAATATATACGGACAAGAATACACACAAGGATAAAATATGGTTAAAGTATTAAAATTTATAATTTGTGCCGTAGTAGTTTTGTTATTATTTATAATTTATGAAAGTAATTTGTGTGCAAAGTGCGATTATACGTTTTTTGTAGAGGAAAGGCTTATGGGTAGATTATTGATAGCAATCGATACAAATGATATAAATTTAGTAAGATATATTGCTGCTGAAGGTAGAGTTTGCAAGCAAGCCAATGTCCATAATAGAGCGCTTAAAGAATTAAGAAAAATGGGATCGGAAAATAATAGAACTAATAAGTAAACCGGTTTTTGCGGAACATAAAGTGAGATATGAAAGAAGCGAAATTTACAAGACGACTTTCTTGCTTTACTTTTACGCGCTTATCTGTTACCGCTCTGCTATTCCGATACTCCGCCGCTTTTTAAAATTTCAGATGTAGGCGCTAATTTATGCGCACACCTAAATACCGTAAAAATTTTAAAATTTCAAATCCCTGAAGCTCTGTGAAATTTTAAATTTCGCAGACTAACTTCGCAGCAAGATTATCGTATAAAATCAATCGCGCGAAAACACGCGACAAATAAACCTCTAAATTCCGCCGCACGCCCGCTTTGGCGCAAGCAGTCGCTTCGCGCAAGCAGGCGCTTTGCGCGCAGCTTTAGACTACGCAGGCGGCAGCGCGAAGCAACAGGAAGCAGCTATACGGCGAAATTTACGCCAAAGTCTCGCCGCGAGCTTTATTTGAGCACCTTACCCAAAATCCCCGCACCTTTGCCGACGGCGCTGCCGCGAAGCGCGCTTTCTTTTTCCCTCATCACCGCAAATAGCCCGTCCAGCGTCTTTTGCGTTATGTAATCATTCAAGTCCTCGCCCTGCTTAGGCAGATACTCACTCGCGCCCAGCCCGCGCGCGATGTTTTGCACCGCTTCATTGCCTGCGATCTTGTTTTGCGCGAAGGAATTTAGCCCGTTATACGCCGTCGCGAAGCTGTTTTTGCTCATCATGTCGCTTACGATCGGTCTGAAAACCGCCCGCAGCTTCGCGCCCGATTTGCTCTGCAGATACTCGCTAAGCGCCGTGTCGCCGCCGCCGATGAGCTTTTTAACGTCGGCATCGCTCATCGATTTCAGATCTTGCAAAAATATCTTGCTCGCGCCGCTTACCGCCTTGGTAGCGGCATCGTTCATGTTCTCTACCAGCTGCTGCTCCCATTTATCGCCGCCCACCTTTCTCGCAAGCTTCGCAGCCGCCTTCAGCGAAGGAGGAAGCTCGATTTTAGCGGTCTTGCTGTGGATGTAGCCCTTGGCGAGCTCGCTTGCGGCGCGGTTTGTGGCGGAAGCGAGCAGCTCTTTGTAGTTTCCGCTCTGAGTCGCACCGAGCACGTCCGCGCCCTGCTTTAGGATATCCGTAACGTCCGCATGCGCGAGCGACAGCGCCGCTGCGGCGAGTAAAACCATAAATTTTTTCATATTGCAACCTTTGGATAAAATTTGCGCCATTATGCCGAACTGCGGTAAACGCTAGGCTCGCGCAGTGTAAATTTACGCGCTGCGCGGGCGAGCTGAGATAAAATTTAGGCTAAATTTAAAAGCGGATTCGAGGCTAAATTTTAAAAGCAGCGCTACGACGAGCTAAAATTTTAAAATCGCACTGCTTGGTGCTATTTAAATTTACGCAGCGCACACGATGCCAGCGTAAGGCACATAAGGCAAATTATAGCGATGAGCGGTTATATCCTCGGCGCAAACGATTGAAATTTTATCAAACCCGCCGTAGTTCAAAAGCCCGCCGTAAATTTAAAGAGTTTAAATTTAAAAGCGAGCCGCGGCTTTGGGCGCGATAAGCAGGCCTAAACCAGCCCCTGATCCAGCATCGCATCGGCTACGCGGCGAAAGCCCGCGATATTCGAGCCCAGCACGAGATTGCCCTCTGCGCCGAATTCCTTCGAAGTCTCGTAGCTGGTACGAAATATGTGGCGCATGATCTCGCGCAGCTTGCCGTCGACCTCCTCGAAGCTCCACGACGCCATCTGCGCGTTTTGCGCCATCTCAAGCCCGCTTGTAGCCACGCCGCCAGCATTCGCCGCTTTCGCAGGGCCGAAAAGAAAGTCTTTTTGCGCGAGCATAAAATCGATCGCCTCAAGCGTGCTTGGCATATTCGCGCCCTCGCAAACCATGCGGCATCCGTTGGCATAGAGAGTCTTTACGTCTTGCATATTAAGCTCATTTTGCGTAGCGCTCGGAAACGCCGCGTCGCACGGCACGCTCCACACGCCGTTGCGGCCTGCGGGATAGGCGCTTACGGGGGTAAATTTTGCGCCGGGGCGCTCCTTGGCATATTCGCAAAGCCCTACGCGCAGCTGCTCTTTTAGCTTCTTAAGAAGCGCCACGTCTATCCCATCGGCGTCATAGATAAAGCCCGTGGAATCGCTTACCGTAACGGGCTTAGCCTGCATTTGGTAGAGCTTTTCGGCGGTGTAGATCGCGACGTTGCCGGCGCCCGAGATCGTGCAAATTTTGCCGTGCAGCGAATCGCCCCTGGTAGCGAGCATCTCGTTTGCAAAATAAACCGATCCGTAGCCCGTGGCCTCGGTGCGCGCGAGGCTGCCGCCCCAGCTTAGCCCCTTGCCCGTAAGCGCGCCGTCGAATCTGCGGGTGAGCTTTTTATACGCGCCGTACATATAGCCGATCTCGCGACCGCCCACGCCGATGTCGCCCGCGGGCACGTCGGTATTGGAGCTGATTAGGCGGTGAAGTTCCAACATAAAAGCTTGACAAAATCTCATAATCTCGCCGTCGCTCTTGCTCTTGGGATCGAAATTTGCGCCGCCTTTTGCGCCGCCGATATTAAGACCCGTGAGGGAATTTTTAAAAATTTGCTCAAACCCTAAAAATTTTAAAACGCCCAAATTTACGCTCGGATGAAAGCGCAGACCGCCTTTGTAAGGGCCCAGAGCGGAGTTGAACTCTATGCGATATCCCGTATGCACGCAGGGCTCGCCGCCGTCGCTCATATAGACGACGCGAAACATCATCGTGCGCTCGGGCGCTAAAATGCGCTCTAAAATTTTATTTTTCACATACCTCTCGTCGCGTTTTAGAAGCGGTATGAGCGAGTATAAAATTTCGGTCGATGCCTGGATAAAGACCTCCTGACCGGGATTGGCGCGCTTTAAATTTAGCAGCAAGCCGTCGATGTAAGACTTCATAGTTCCTCCTTTTGAACTGGATTAAATTTTAATTTTTTGGCTTTGGCGATAAATTTTTTCAGCGCCAGCTCCTCGCGGACGCTGATTTTGTAGCTTATAAATTTCAAATAATTTAAAATTTCACCCTCTTTTATGCCGCGCGAAAGGGCGTAGCTTTGCAGGATATATCTTGGAATTTTAATGCGCGAACGTAAAAATTTCGTCGCCAGGCGCGAGTAGACTTTTTCGTTTTTCACGCAGCACAGCCGCCCGAAAACGAAAGGTAGGCCCGTGCGCTGCTGCCAAATTTCGCCCAGATCGTAGAATTTATCCTTGCCCTGCGAAAGTAGCGCCTTTAGAGCGTTATCGCCGATTAGCACCTCGCCGCTAAGTTCCAGCACGCGAGCTAGCATATTTGAGCTCATCGACGCGGGATCGAGTCTGGGCGCCGAGTTTTTGCGCACGAGTACGCTTAAAACCTCGCGCTTTGCGACGATTCCAAGAGGCAGCCTGCGGTATTTTGCGCGGCGGCTTTCGATGCTCGAGATCACCGCAGCGTCTATCCTGCGGCTATAAAGATCGGCGCAGAGTTTGCTCGGCACCCCTTTTTTAAATTCTATCGATTTTTTAACATAAGACGGCAGCGGAAGTGATTTTAAAAATACGTGAAATGGGAGCAAATTTAGATAATCGATTTTGCCTAATAACATGACTTTCTCCGAATTTAGCGCAGAAAAGAGGTTAAATTCCGGCGCTAAATCGGAATTTAACCAAAAAATTTCAGAATTTATTTGACCTCGGTAATCGGGATGGATTTGTATTTGCTAAACTCCACTATGCCCTCACCTTTTTTGAAGTGGATGCTCACTCCGTCCTTATTCTCCATATAGATGCCATCGGCGGCGCGCTCGCGCTTGAGGTCATAGCTTTTGCCGCTATCGTCCTTTAACACGGCGGTATTGAAATCGTCGTTTGAGCTAAGCGAAAGCTTTTTGCCCCGCTCATCGACGAAATAGAAGGTCTTTGCGTTCTCTTGAGTTATGGTTTTTTCGCTCTGTGCTTGCTTATTAATAGCGCTATCCGGGGATTGGCGGAGCTGGTTTGAGCCGCATCCTAGCAAAACTAGCGCCAAAGCGGCACACGATAGAACTTTAAACATATTTCTCCTTTAAATTTAGGTTACACTCGTTGATGAGTGATTTTCGGATATCCCAAAGCTTTTGAGAGAGATCCACTTTGTAGCTTTGCGGATGGACATTGCGAAGGTGCTCGAGCCAAAATTTACTCTTCTGCTCCTTGCTAAAACGCGCGATCTCGCTTACGCTGCAGCGCACGCCTACGAATTTGCCCTCCTTAAAAACGGGACGCAATAGCTTATGCGCGCTGAAATTCGTTAAAATTTTACGCTTGTAGGTGTAAAGAGGGTGAAAAATTTCAAGCGGCGCGCTCTCGTCTATGCTCTCTCCATCAAGCGCGATCAGATCGGCAAGCGCCATGCCGTTATCTTTATCGTAGAGTCTAAAGACCTGTTTATAGCCGGGATTATTGATCTTGCGCGGATCGTTTGAAATTTTGATCTTAGCTATGATCTCGCCATCTTTTTCGATACCGCTTAGCTTATACACGCCGCCTAGACTTGAACTATCTCCGCCCGTAATAAGCCTCGTGCCGATCCCCCAGCTATCGATTTTAGCGTCGAAAAGCTTAAGCTGATCGATCGCGTATTCGTCTAGATCGTTAGATGCGGTGATCTTTGCGTTCTCAAAGCCCGCAGCATCGAGCATCTTACGCGCCTGCTTGGTCAGATACTCCAGATCGCCCGAATCTATGCGGATTCCAAGCGGCTCATGACCGCTGGCGCGAAGCTCTTTAAAAACCTTGATCGCATTCGGCACGCCGCTTGCGAGAGTATCGTAGGTATCGACAAGCAAAAGCGTGCTGTTCGGATAAATTTTAGCGTAGGCGCGAAACGCCTCCAGCTCGCTATCAAAGCTCTGAATCCAAGAGTGCGAGTGGGTGCCGATCGCAGGGACGTCAAATTTCTTTGCGGCAAGCACGTTTGACGTAGCGCTGCAGCCGCCTATAATCGCAGCTTTTGCGCCGTAGATGCCCGCACTTCGCCCCTGAGCGCGGCGCAAGCCAAATTCCATCACCGAATCGCCCTGAGCGCTAAAGTTTATACGCGAGCTTTTCGTGGCGATGAGAGTTTGAAAATTTATAGTATTTAGGATCGCAGTCTCGATGAGCTGCGCCTCCATAATATTTGCTTTGACGCGGATAAGCGGCTCGTGCGGAAATACGATCTGCCCTTCGTCCATGGCGTAAATTTCGCCGCTAAATTTAAAGCCTCTTAGAAATTCCAAAAATTCCGGCTTAAAGAAATTTAGACTTTTTAGATATGCGATGTCGTCATCACTAAATTTGAGATTTTCGATATAATCCACGACCTCGTTTAAGCCGCAAAATATCGCGTAACCGCCGCCGCTTGGGTTTTTGCGATAAAAAACGTCAAAAACCGCCGTCTGATCGGGCTTTGTAAAAAAATAGCCCTGCATCATACTAAGCTGATAAAAATCGGTAAGTAAAGCCAAATCTTTCATTTACGCCTCTTAAATTGAATCTCGCCTCGTGCAGGAGCAAAAAATCATAGCTTTTTAGCTTCCAGGCTCTTTTTATAAGCTGCAACGTCGAAGTCTTTGACGCGAGCGACGCCGTCGTCCACCGCAGCTTTTGCAACCGCCGTCGAGATTACGGCAAATACGCGCGGATCGAAAGGATTTGGGATCACGTAGTCTTTGCCGAATTTTAAGCTATCTTTACCCAGCATCTTGCGGATTTCTTCAGGAACCTCTTCGCGAGCAAGATCCGCCATCGCGCGAGCGGCAGCAATTTTCATATTTTCGGTGATCTTTTTGGCTCTTACGTCAAGCGCGCCGCGGAAGATATACGGAAAGCCCAAAACGTTATTGATCTGATTTGCAAAGTCGCTTCTGCCGGTGCCTACGATCGCGTCGTTTCTTACTTCCTCGACCTCGCTTGGATAAATTTCCGGTACCGGATTTGCAAGCGCAAAAATGATTGGATGCGGCGCCATAGTCTTTACCATCTCTTTGGTTAAAACGCCCGGCTTGCTAAGGCCCAAAAACATATCCGCGCCCTTCATCGCGTCCTCTAGCGTGCGATCTGCGGTGTCTAGGGCAAATTCTTTCTTTTGCTCGGTAAGATCGGTGCGGCCCTTGTGGATCACCCCTTTGGAATCGAGCATTATGATATGTTTGGCGCCTAAATTTTGATACATCTTTGCACACGCGATGCCCGCAGCACCCGAGCCGCTAACTACGATCTTCATATCCTCGATCTTTTTGCCGCTGATAAGGGCTGCGTTGATTAGCCCTGCGCCCGTAATCATCGCGGTGCCGTGCTGATCGTCGTGCATGACGGGGATATCGACGGCTTTTTGCAGCTCGCGCTCGATCTCGAAGCACTCGGGAGCTTTAATATCCTCTAAATTTATACCGCCGAACGTAGGCGCAAGCGCTTTGCAAATTTCAATTATCTTTTTAGGATCTTTTTCGTCGATCTCTATATCGAAAGCATCGACGCCGCCGAATTTTTTAAACAAAACCGCCTTGCCCTCCATTACGGGCTTTCCGGAGATTGCGCCGATATCACCAAGCCCCAAAACCGCTGTGCCGTTAGTGATAACAGCTACGAGATTGGCCTTATTCGTATATTTAAACGCAGCCTCGTGATCATTCTCGATCACCTTGCAAGGCTCCGCGACGCCCGGCGTATATGCAAGCGCCAAATCCTCCGCCGTAGCGCACGGGGTTTTTACATTCGTTCCGATTTTACCGCCTATATGGTACTTCAAAGCCGCTTCAACGTTTACTTTAGCCATTTTATAATCCTTTTTTGATTAAATTTGAAATTCTCGTTTTAACTTCGTCGCTTCCTAAAATTTCACAAATTTCAAAAATCGACGGACTTACGCTTCCCCCCGTGATCGCAACGCGCAGCGGCTGAGCAAGATCCTTTAGCTTGGCGCCGTTTGCGTCCAAAAACTCCATCGTCCTTTCCTCGCACTCCTTTGCATTTAAATTTGCGCTTAGAGTATCCGAAAATTTTGCGAGTAAGCTTAGCGAACTTTCGGTTACAAATTTCTTATACGCCTTCTCGTCGTAGCAGCTCGGGCGGTTTAGAAGAGCCTTGATGCCCTCAGCCATCTCCACTAGCGTCTTTGCGCGCTGTTTGTACTGCTGGGCGATGAGATGTTTTTTCGCGTGCGAACGGATATCGACGCCGAATTCCACAAGCTGCGCGGCAAGCTCGTCGTCGTCAGAGTTTTTAATATAATGCGCGTTTAGCCACTCAAGCTTGGTTTGATTGAAAGTGCTAGCGCTCTTGCTGATATGGTTAGGATCAAAGTATCGCTTCATCTCCTCCATGCTAAAAATTTCATCATCCCCGTGGCTCCAGCCCAGACGTACTAAAAAATTTAGCAGAGCTTGCGGCAGATAGCCCATGCGCTTGTATTCCATCACGTCGGTAGCGCCGTGGCGCTTGCTTAGCTTGCTGCCGTCTGTGCCGTTGATCATCGCGACGTGATAAAATTTCGGGATTTTAAAACCCAGCGCGTTATACAGCACGATCTGCTTCGGGGTGTTGCTTAGATGATCGTCGCCGCGGATCACGTCCGTGACACCCATCAGCGCGTCGTCGATCACGACCGTGAAGTTATACGTAGGCGTGCCGTCGGAACGCGCGATGATGAAATCGTCCAGAATATCGGCGGCATTAAATTTTATCTCGCCCTTGATGCCGTCACTAAATTCTATCGTACCGCTAAGCGGGGATTTGATGCGGATTACGGGCTCGATCCCTGCAGGTGGCGTACCGGTAAAATCGCGATAGCGGTTATCGTAGCGCGGACGCTCTTTTCGAGCTTCTTGCTGCGCGCGCAGCTCATCCAGCTCGTCCTTACTCATATAGCATCTGTATGCCTTGCCCTCATCTAGCAGCTTTTGGACATATTGTTTGTAAAGATCAAAGCGCGAGCTTTGATACACGATCTGCCCGTCATAGTCTAGATTGCACCACTTAAAGGCTTCCTCGATTGCCTTAGCAGCCTCCTGCGAATTGCGCTTCAGATCAGTATCCTCGATACGCAGCAGGAATTTGCCGCCGTTTGCCCTAGCGTAAAGATAACTAAAAAGTGCCGTTCTAAGTCCGCCGATATGTAAATATCCCGTAGGACTCGGCGCAAAACGAGTTACTATCATAAAAATTCCTTTGCAAAAATTACCATTTAATGTTATAATCGCGATCTTGTAATTATAAAGCAAAAAGACTAAATAAAGGTTAAAAATGATAAAGAAACTGCTTTTTTCCGCAATGATCTGTGCTGTTTGTGCAAATGCCGAAGTAGTAAACGGCGTCATCGCCGTGGTAGATAATGAGCCGATCACAGGCTACGAACTAGCCAAAGTTCAAAAACTAACGGGCACTTCGCCGCAAGCCGCGATGGAAATTTTAATCGGGCAAAAGCTTCAACAATCCGAGATTAAACGCCGCGGCATCGCGGTAAATGACGCGGAGATCGACGCGAGGCTCAAAGCGATCGCCGATCAAAATAAGCTTAGCTTAGACCAACTCAAAACCGCTGTGCAAAAGCAAGGCATGAACTACGATGACTTTAAAGCAAATGTCCGCCGCACACTGCTTGAAGAAAAGCTCTACGGCTCAATATTCGCAGATGTACAGCACCGCACGACCCCTGAAAATGTCAAAAAATTCTATAGCCAAAATAGCTCATTATTCACGACTTTCGACAGCATCACGCTCACCCGCTATATCGCCAAATCACAAGCTCCGCTCGATAAGATCCGCACAAACCCAAAGCTCCGTCCGAGCGACGTGTATGTGATGAAGGGAACCCTCAAGGCCAATCAAATGGATGAGGGGCTCAAATACATCGTCACAAACGTCGAGCAGGGCAAATTTTCGCCGATCATTCCTACGCGAAACGGCTACGAGATGTTTTACGTAAACGACAAAAAGGGACTTCGTACGCTTGATTTCGATAGCGTGCAAGACAGAGCGATCGAGGGCTACGTGACCTCCGAGCGCAAAAAAGCGATCACCGAGTTCAACGACAGACTCCGCTCAAACGCCAATATCCGCATCATCGAGCGCCCGCAAGCCCAGCCTCAAAGCGGCAAAGACAAGGGCAAAGCGAAGGTTCAAAAGAGAAACTAAATTTAACATAGAAAAAAAGATAGAGCGTTTGTAGTAGTAATAGAAAATTTTAGAAATATTATTGAGAATATTGATATATTTTTAAAAGACCTAAGGTATTGCTGCTAAATATACAGAAAAGGCAAATCTATCGATTAGGAACGAGTTTAGTATTCAAAATTTTACATATTTATTTATCGGAAATTTGTCCATTAGTATTATTTCTAGCAACATCAACAATCAATGGCAAATCCGATTTTAAAGCTTTGCCTGCAACAATTGCGTGATATTTTTTCATAGCCGGTAGAGTCATAGCCATATCTTTACCTATATAGTTGCCTAGAAAATTAAAATTTGTATCATCAAATGCCTGAAAACAAATCATCGTATTGCATTGTGTTAAAATTGTTTTTGAAATATTCGCCGTTCTTTGTCCTATTACCATAAATCCTATATCGTATTTTCTGCCCTGCAATGCTATTTGACTTATTGCGTTAATTACGCTTTGCGAAGTCTTATCGTTGCTTCCCGTGAAATTCCATTCAGGGATTATAGTGTGAGCTTCTTCTATAACAATCAAAATTCTTTGCTTTATCTCTTCTGATTTTGCTATTTCAAAAATTTCTTTGAAAAAATATTTTGTATACTCTAAAATAGCTGTTGTATTGACTAAGTCAGGCAACTCAAAAGAGCAAATATTTTTATCTTCTAAATCAAAAAAATATTTTATACTTTTACTAAAAGTATCTTTTATAGTTTTGTTCCATTTTTCCATATCTTGCTTATTTCTGTCTCTTATACACATCTCCGAG
>UQCL01000063.1 GCA_900539505.1 uncultured Campylobacter sp.
GATGCAGCGTAGTCTCGTGGGCTCGGAGATGTGTATAAGAGACAGAATTATAATTAGGAGTAAGTTGAGGTAATTTAAGTAGTAATTTAAATTTTAAAATATACTTTAATACTGATATACTAGACTTTTAAAGCAAATAATCAACGAACCGGTTTAAAAAAGAAATTAGTTTTCAAATTTAAGCTTTGAAAGCAAATTTATCAAATAAATTCCAAATATCGTCAGATAAATGACGGAATTTTTTTACGGACTTAAATATAATTACACCAAAATTTTTAGTAAAAAATTTTTAAAATTCCTTAAGTCAAGGAGAAAGGTATGAAACAACATAAATTTGTAATCTGCGATTACAAACGATGTATCGGTTGCACGACGTGCATGGCGGCCTGTTACTCAAGTGCCTACGAGCGCGGCAAGCTTGCTAAATCGCGACTTACCGTGCTTAGACAGGCTTACGGCGTTATGCCTACGCAGTGCAGGCAGTGCGATGACGGACCATGCGCAAATGTCTGCCCTACCGGTGCGCTTCGCTTCGATAATAACTATATCGAATTGCACGAAGAAATTTGCATCGGATGCAAGATGTGTACGCTCGCCTGTCCTTATGGCGCGATCAGCTCGAATGCCGAGCTTATGCCGTCAGTAAATTATGCGGTCGAGCCTAAGTATTATCTCGAGATCGAAAGCCAAGCGGGCGCCAAAAGCACCGCCATTAAATGCGATCTATGCAACGGACGCGAGAATGGTCCTGCATGCGTCGAGGTTTGCCCAACCAGCGCTATCATTATGATAGATCCTAAAGAAGGTAAGCATAAATTGGGCTTTGCGATAGACTACGATGCGGCTAATGCTTTTGCAAAAGACGTATTAAACGGCGAAATCAGTTGCGTCGCCAAAAAAGAAGGAGGCGCAAAATGATAAGCGTCTATACTTTATTTATCGTCAGTGCAGTAATTAGTATCCTTTTATACTGCGCTCCAAAAACTGCCGTTAAGGTGGGATTTGGATTAGGTGCTATCAGCTGTTTTTACGCGATGTGCCATTTCGTAGCCAATATGGGCGTAAGCGATAGCTTCGTTTTGGGCGGTACTTTCTTATATGCGCCGAAATTTGCTTTAAGTCCGCTTGGAAATTTCTTCAGCTTCGTAGTCGTTTTTATAGGCTTTGCAAGCAGCGTTTACGGTATGAGCTATGCTGAGGAATATATCGGAAAGGCAAATATCGGCGTTTTTGCATGTTTATTTAATACCTTCATCTTATCTATGCTTTTAGTTATCAGTGCGGATAATGTATTTTGCTTCGCTGTTTTATGGGAGCTTATGACGCTAATCTCGTCATTTCTAATCATAGTAAACGATGGCAAAGGCACGCTCAAAGCCGTTATGGTATATCTAGGTATAGCGCAGATCGGTGCATTTTGTATCACCTGTGGCTTACTTATCATTGCAAACTACGCAGGAAGCTTCGAATTTGCGGAGTGGGGAAAAGTAAATATGCCTATGGGCGCTTCTGTAGCAGCATTCATCTTGTTTTTGGTCGGCTTCGGTTCAAAAGCGGGAATGTGGCCTTTTCACGTTTGGCTACCGCAAGCTCACCCTGCGGCTCCATCGAATGTCTCTGCGCTAATGAGCGGCGTTATGATTAAAGTAGCGCTCTTTACCCTTGTTAAATTTACGCTATTTTTGCCGCTAAGCATCTATTTTGGGCTTGCAGTTTTGATCCTAGGAGCAGCTAGCTCGCTTTTTGGCGTTTTATACGCGTTGTGCCAGCACGACTTTAAAGCACTTCTTGCGTACCACTCGGTTGAAAATATCGGCATTATCTTGCTGGGTCTTGGCACCGGAATTTACGGCGTCGCAGCAGGCAATGTAACGCTAGCCGCAGTCGGATTTTTAGCAGGCTGCTACCACGTAGTAAACCACGCGATATTCAAAGGCTTGCTATTCTTATGCGCGGGCTCTGTAATCCACGCTACTCATACGCAAAATATGGACGTGCTAGGAGGGCTAGCTAAAAAAATGCCTCTAACCGCTATCGGTATGTTTATCGGTATCATGGGTATCGCAGCGCTTCCTCCGGTAAACGGCTTCGTTTCAGAGTGGTTTACCTATCAAGGAATGCTTCAAGGCGCTAAGGAAAGCGGAATTTTCATCAGATACGCTTTCTCGCTAGCAGTAGTCGCTCTTGCACTTACCGGCGTTTTGGTCGGTATGCACCTTAAGCTTTATGCGGTAATCTTTGCAGGAACCCCGAGAGATGAAAAAATTTGGGAAAATGCAAAAGAAAGTCCTCTTGGGATGGTTTTAGGAATGATCATACTGATGATAGGCTGCGTGGGATTTGGTGTAGGCGCACACTTCATAGTCGATTACATCATGCAGGCGGTAAATTCTATCACTTCCAATAGCGGGTATGTTGCAAGCCTAGGCGCTTCGTCAATCACTTCGCCTTTGGGAAGTATCGTTTCAACTCCTCTTATTGCAGTAATTTTGTGTTCTACAATGCTGCTTCCGTTTATCATCCTAGCAGTTATGAAAGCAAATCGTGACAAACCTCGCGAGACCGATCCTTGGGCGTGCGGCTTTAAATATAGCCCTCGCATGCAGATAACTGGCGGTCCTTTTACTGGCGATTTAAGAAAGATTATGGATTGGTTATTTAGAGGTCATAAACGCAGAATAGAGCAAAACGGCTACTTCGGACCGATCGAGTATCACAACCACCCACAAGACATTTGGTGGACGATAATTTATCAACCGGTAATCGATTGGAGTAAGAAGGTCGCCGATAAGATAGGAATTATTCAAAGCGGCTATGCAAATTTATATACGCTTTACATCCTAATCTATCTTTGCGCGATACTGGGCGTCGGATATTTCTTGATCTAGGAGGTTTAAGATGCAGACTATACAAACTATATTTTTAATGATATTTCAAGTCGCGGTTATCGTCCTAGTCGCTCCACTCTTCGACGGTATGGCGAGAAAACTTCGAGCCAAACTTCAGTCGAAACAAGGAAGCGATTTTTTCCAGACTTACCGCGATATTATTAAGCTTTTTAAGCGCGGCAGAACCGTTCCTGCGTGCAGCCACTGGGTATTTAGGTGGGCGCCGTTTTTCCTTTTCGCTACTTCGGCAGCGATTTTGGCGGCTATTCCTATTACATACAGCGATCCAACCACCGATAAAATTTTCGGAGCATATTCGGATATTTTCGTTATCCTATATCTAGGCGCGCTTTTGCGCTTCGTATTCGGTGCGGCTTCGATAGATAGCGGTAACCCGTTTGCCGCAACCGGCGGCGGACGCGAGCAGATGCTTGCCGTTTTTGTCGAACCTGTGATGATGATGTGCCTAATCGTAGTAATGATGGCTGCGGGAACTTCAAATTTAGTTGAAATTCAGGGGATGGTACGCAGCGGTCAGATCGGCTATCAAATTCCAAGCTTTGCTGTCGCTTCGATTGCGTTTTTATGGTGCATGTATGTCGAGACTGGCAGAAAGCCATTTGATCTTGCCGAAGCCGAGCAAGAGCTTCAAGAAGGTCTACTTGGCGAATATGCAGGCAGCGATCTCGGTTTAGTGCAAGCGGCGCTTATTTTGAAGCAGTTTGCGATGATCGGATTATTCCTAACGATATTTGAGCCGTGGAATTTTAGCAATCCGCTTTTAGCGATCATAATCTTTGTGCTAAAAACCGGCGTATTTTACGTAGCAGCCGTTTTCATCGACAACTTTGGACCACGCTTCAGAATGACTTCGAGCATGCGCAAAATTTCATGCGGCGCTCTTGCCATTGCTTTTGCGGCATTAACGCTTTACGTAGTAGGATTTTAAGATGAATAGTATCGATATTTTAGCAATTTGTATGATAATAACGTCACTTGCGGTATTCGGACTTAGAAATTTAAAGCTTTCGATCGGAATTTACGCGATTCAGACGCTACTTTTGGTAAGCATATTTTTTATGCTGTATTCTAACTTCAATGCGCCGCAGCTTAGAATTTGGGCGATAGTGGCGTTTTTTACGAAGGTTATTTTCGTGCCAGGAATTTTATTTTGGCTAGTTAAAAAGCTGGATGTGATCAGCGAGGATGAGCCGGTAGGCGGCTTTTTCGTAAGCCCCGTTATTGCGATGGGATTTTCGCTAGCGATTGCGATGACAATCAATCCGATCTTGCTTAAATTCTCTCTTATTCAAGAAAGAATCGTTCTAATAGCGGCGGTAACCGTATTTATGATGGGAATTTTTGGCTTCATGCTAAGAAATTCTTTTATCAAGCAAATTCTAGCCTACTGCCTCTTTGAAAACGGCATCCACCTAAGCCTTGCGCTTATGGCTTACAACTCTCACGAGCTAGTCGAGCTTGGAATTTTAACCGACGCGATCTTTGCGGTTATTATTATGAGCGTTTTGGCGGTTAGATTTTACAAAGCTTATGACGGGCTTGATACGTCTAAAGCTTCGAATTTAAGGGGTTAATGATGAATAGTTTAGCTTTTATATTAATTTTTCCGTTGCTCGGAGCGCTGATATTATTCTTATGCCCTAAGAATTTCAAGCTCCTAAGCTCGCTACACGTTTTGATTTCTGCAGTTACATCCGCAGGGCTACTCTGTAACGTAGGCAAGCTTATCAGCGGCAACTTCGAGGCTTTTTACGCATACGATAAATTTCTATTCCTAGATAGCCTAGGTTGCGTATTTTTAGTGCTAATCGCCGTAACGGGCTTTTTAGTAAATTTATACTCCACTACCTATATGAAATGGGAGATACAGGGCGGTCATCTGGATCTTAGCGATCTTAGAAAATACTATGCGCTCTGCCACGTTTTCGTTTTTACGATGACGCTTAGCGTTATATGCAACAACGTCGCATTTATGTGGGCTGCGGTAGAGGCTACTACGTTAGCATCGGTATTTTTGGTCGCTATTCATAAAGATAAAAAATCTACCGAGAGCGGTTACAAATATATCGTTATCTGCTCGATCGGTTTAGCGTTCGCGCTTTATGCGACCGTTTTACTATATGCGGCTACATTCAAAATCACGGGCGATGGCGAGGCTTCGATGCTTTGGACTAGCATTATGGATCACGCCAAAGGCTTAAACAAAGATGCCGCTAAGCTTATCTTTATATTCGCTCTAATAGGCTTTGGAACCAAAGCAGGACTTGCTCCTACTCACACTTGGCTTCCTGACGTTCACGCAGAAGGTCCGGCTCCTATTTCAGCACTACTTTCGGGTGTGCTTTTAAAATGTGCGATGCTAGCGATATTTAGATATTACGCGGTAACCGCCGAAGCGGTAGGGCCAGACTTCGTTAAGCACGTGATGCTGATCTCGGGCACGATCACGCTATTTATAGCAGGAATTTTCCTCGTTCGTCAGCATGACGTAAAGAGGATGTTTGCTTACCACTCGGTCGTTCATATGGGTGTTATTGCATTTGCGCTAGGTATCGGCGGATATTTCGGCTTGCTTGCCGCGATCTTTCACTGCTTAGCTCATAGCTTTACTAAGGCTCTTGCATTCTGCTCTACCGGTAATATCGCTAGAATTTACGGTCACAAAGATATGACTAGAATGGGCGGTATGGTAAAAATCGCTCCGCTTACTACGATAATGTTTGGTGCTGCGGTTTGCTCGCTCGTAGGTGTTCCTGCGTTTGCGATCTTTGTAAGCGAATTTAACGTTTTCAAAGGCGCGATAGCCAGCGGTCAATACATAGCCGTAGCGTTATTTGCGATCGCGCTCGTAATTATTTTCATTGCGGACTTCGCACACTTTAATCTAGCGAGCTTCGGTACGCCTAAAGGTGAAGTGGTTTATGCTAAAGAGATGAGCTTGTTTGAAAATTTACCGCTAATCTTGCTTTGCGCTTTAGTGATAATTTTCGGCGTATGGCACGTAGGTGATTTTTGGATGCTCGTCGAAAACGGCGTTAGAATAATGATGAGAGGTTAAAAATGAGAGGCGATAAATTTATAGAAATTTTAAAGACCAAAGTCAAGGTCTTAGAAGTTACCCGCCAAGCCGAGGATCAAATCACCGTTTTAGTGGATAGAAATGATCTGCCGCTTGCGGTTAAGACGCTATATTATGACATCGGCGGTTTTATCAGCACGATGATCCCTAACGATGAGCGCGAGCTAAACGGAAATTTCGCGCTTTACTATGCGATATCTATGGAAGGTGGAAAGATGACCGAAGCGGAGGATTTCGCCGCAGAGGATAAATGCTTCATCACCGTTAGGACGCTAATTCCCGGATCGGATCCTACATTCCCGTCAGTTACTCCTTTAGTGCCTGCTTGCGTATGGTACGAAAGAGAAGCCTTCGATATGTTTGGTTTAATCGCCGAAGGCTTGCCTGATAAACGCCGTTTGGTGTTAAGCGACGATTGGCCCGATGGGCTTCATCCGCTTCGCAAAGACGCGATGGACTACCGCTATAGGCCCGATCCTGTAGATCATAAAGACGAACCTAATGCAGAGTTTTTATTTCCTAGCGGTGATGGCGTAGTAGATGTTCCACTTGGACCTCTTCATGTAACGAGCGATGAGCCGGGACACTTCAGACTATTTTGCGACGGCGATGAGATTATAGATGCGGACTACCGCTTGTTTTATCAGCACCGCGGTATGGAGAAGCTAGCTGAAAACCGAATGAATTACGATCAGATGGGCTATTTAGCAGAGCGTGTCTGCGGAATTTGCGGCTACGCTCACGCGATTGCGTGTATTGAAGCAGCAGAGAAAGCCATCAAGCTTGAAATTCCGCTTCGTGCGCAAGCCATCCGCGTCATCTGCCTTGAGATCGAGCGTCTTCACAGCCATCTTTTAAATATCGGTCTAGCCTGCGAGGTAACAGGTAACTATAACGCCTTTATGCATATCTTTAGGGTGCGTGAGTATTCTATGGAGTTAGCTCAGCTCGTAACCGGCGGCCGCAAGACCTACGGCAACGTCATTATGGGCGGACTTCGCCGCGATATGACCGACAACGAAATCCGCAAGAGTATCGAGATCATCAATAAACTTGATGTTCAAATTTCTGAAATTTGGGACGCTGTTATGGAGGATAAACGCCAAATCGGTCGCTGGAAGGGCGTGGGCGTATTAGATCGCAAAGTAGCGCGCGATTTCAGCCCGGTAGGCCCTAATATGCGCGGCTCCGGCTTTAAGCGCGACAACCGCTACGATCACCCTTATGATTTCTTCAACAAGATAGAATTCGAAGTAGCCGTAGAGCACGGTGGCGATGTATTCAGCCGCGAAGTCGTAAGATATAAAGAGCTTAAACAATCGATCCACATCATCAGGCAGTGCTTGCATCAAATGCCGCAAACTCCGATAATGATCGATCCACAGACTATGATCAGACCGGAAAACTACGCTTTAGGTCACGACGAAGCGCCGCGAGGCGAAAACGTCCACTGGATCATGCAAGGAAACGCACAGAAGGTTTACCGCTGGAGATGTCGCGCCGCTACGTATAACAACTGGCCGAGCTTACGATTTCAATTCCGCGGAAATAACATCTCCGATGCGGCGCTAATCGTATGCTCGATGGATCCGTGCTATTCATGCACCGAGCGCGTAACTTTAGTCGATATTAATAGCGGAAAGAGTAAAATTCTAACCGAAAAAGACCTTAAGAAATTTTGCCAAGACGGCAAGGTTAGCAAAAAGGATTTAAGATGATGAAATTATTCGACATTACCGAAAAATATGGTAAGGCGACCTATGCTTATCCGTTTGAGCCATACATCGTGCCCGAGAATTTTCGCGGGCAGCCTGAATACACCTACGAGCTTTGCATAGGCTGTGCTGCGTGCGGAATCGCCTGCCCATCTAATGCGATCGAGCTTAAGATGAACGAAGCCCAAACTAAACTAATTTGGGAATTTGACTGCGGGCGTTGCATATTTTGCGGTCGCTGCGACGAGGTATGCCCTACGGGAGCGGTAAGGCTAGGCAATAGCTTTGAGCTAGCGGTAAAATTTGACAAAAGCGCGCTTATCCAACACGGCGAGCTTGAGATGGAAAAATGCAGCTGCTGCGGCAAGCCGATGACCCCAAAAAGGCTAATCAACTACACGCTAGAAAAGCTAAGTACGGCAAATTTGCTCCCAGGCAGATTAGAAGAAGCTAAAAAATATCTCTATATCTGTCCTGAATGCAAAAAAGCTCAAGCGGTCGAAAGAGTGACCAAAGGTATAGAGGAGGCAATAAAATGAGTTTGTATCAAGTCCCCGAAAATATTAAAAACGCAAACGATCTAACCGCAAAATTGGAGCTTTTGAAAAATATCAAACGAAGCTTCAGCGTTTATCGTATCGACTGCGGAAGTTGCAATGGCTGTGAAATCGAAATTTTTGCTTCTATCACGCCGATGTGGGATCCGGAGCGCTTCGGATTTAAACTCGTAGCTAATCCTCGCCACGCAGATATCTTAGTCTGCACCGGTCCGGTTACCCGCCAGATGTATTATCCGCTGCTTCGCGCTTATGAGGCTGCACCTGATCCAAAGATCGTAGTGGCTCTGGGAGCCTGCGGAAGTACTGGTGGAATTTTTCATGACGCATATAGCGTATGGAGCGGCATCGATAAGATTGTACCGGTAGATGTTTATATCCCCGGCTGCCCTCCGCATCCTGCTAGCATCATCTATGGTCTTGGCATGGCGCTTGGCATCATCGATCAAAAGCTTCAAAAGAAGAGCTATGAGCAAGATAGCACTCTTCCGCCACCGGTTAAGAGTTCAGTTATCGGCGATATTTTATTCGAGCGCGATCTGCAAGCTGAAGCTAAGAGGCTGATGAGCTATATTTTCGGAAGAGTTTTATTTGCAAAATATATGGATGCGATCAAAACCTCATCTGACGTTCATGATCCAAAAGCTTCTCGCGAGGCTCTACTTAACGCTATCCACACCGAAGAGGATCCTAGATACGCGGAGTGCATGGCACTATTGCACAATGACGTATATCTAAAATACGCTCGCGCTACGGAAGAATTTAAGATCGATCCGCAAAAAGAGGTCTGGAGCAAACGATGATTGAGGTTTTTAAGCTTACAAAGCGGCATATGGACGAAAACGAAAATTTACCTAAAGAGTTAAAGGATATCAAGGTTTTTTCCACCTGCGTCGGTCATGGCGTAGGCACGATCGATTTTAGCGAAAAGGTACTTGAGATAGACGATGAAGAATTTAAACGCATCATCGAGAACTCTGGCGACTACGTTAAATTTAAGATCGGTAACCTAAGCAAGTATTTCGAGATTGAAATTTTTGCCGAGCACGCAGCTAAGCTAATCCCTCAGCTTTGCGAATGTGAGCTTAAAGATCTGCTAAAAAATATGCGCGAAGGATACTTCGTGCTAAGGAAGGATTTTTGATGCGAAAGGCGTTGCTTTGTATCGGCAATCCCCTTCGCGGCGACGACGACGTGGGCAATGAAACAGGGCGAATAGTCGAGGCGAATTTAAAAGGCTGGCGCGTTTTTTACGGGCAGGATGTGCCCGAAAACGAATTTGCAGCCCTTAGGGAATTCGCCCCTGAAATTCTGATCGTAGTAGATGCGATGAGCGGCTTTGATGAGGATAAGATTGAATTTTTCGACCTCAGCAACGATCGCGACTATATCTACTCGACGCACAACCTGCCTACGCCGGTGCTTCTAAGCTATCTGCGCAAAATTTGCCCAAAGACGTTGTTTTTGGGCATTAGCGTGTTGCTCGATAACGTCCTTGATTTTAAAGAAGGACTGAGCGAGAGCGCAAAAAAAAGTGCGCAAAAAGCTTATGAGCGTATCTTAGAAATTGATTCAAATTTAAATGAGGAGGAGTAAATGTTAAATCCTGCAGAAACCGCGCAAGCGGTATCTAGTTCGATGCAACACAAGGCGCATACCCCGCTAATTAGCATAATTTTTCTAGCTATAATGGCGGGCGCTGCAATCGCTATGGGAGATATTTTCTGGGCTCACTCGACCGTCGGAATGGCTGAAAAGCAATCTATTGGCTTATCGAATTTCATCGGTGGTATTACCTTTAGCTGCGGTCTGATGATGGTGGTTTTTTACGGTGGGCATCTATTTACCAGCTCGGTTTTAACGGGCGTACCTGCCGCCGATGGCAAATTACCGCTAGGTAAAACAATCGGCTATTGGGCTATCGTTTGGTGCTTTAACTTCGTAGGTGGCGCGTTAATCGCGTATATGTATTATTACTCAGGACTTCCGCTTAAATATGATGGCTACATCTTGCAGCACTTCATTCCTGCAGCAGCAGGCAAAATAAACGCACCTTTTCATGAGCTATTCATCCGCGGAATTTTTTGTAACGTGTTTGTATGTATGTCTATCTGGACTGCGACCAGCGAGAGCAATCTATCGGGTAAATTCTTTGCAATTATGTGGATGATCGGCGCATTCGTAGCTTGCTCGATGGAACACTGCGTGGCAAATATGTTTATCCTAACCGAAGGTATCATCGCTAAAGGCCACTATTTAGCAGCTGCGGGTGGCGATGTAAATGCTCTTGCAAGCTCGCTTCACGGTGTAACGGCAGCTCAAATAGATTCAATAAACTGGGGAAATTTCATCGTTAAAAATATGATCCCGGTTACGCTAGGCAACATCTGCGGCGGTCTATTTTTCGTAGGCTTGGTCGGATTTATGGTCAATAAATACGATATGAAAAAGAAAGACTAATCTATCGCGCTTCAGCACGATATAAACAAAATACGGCGCGGCACTTTGCCGCGCATTTTTAGTTTCTTAAATTTTGATGCGTAAAATTTCGCTCGATCCAAAATTTTAGACAAAATCCTAACGAAATTCGGGATGAAATTCTAAAACCAAGCCCTTGATAAAAATTTTACGCTGTAAATTTAAGCAAAATTCTACTCTGCAGCTTTAGACAAAATTTCGCGCTTAAGCCGCAACGTAAGCCGCACAATGCTCTCAAAACTCTAGCCCGCGCCTAAACACAGTAGCTAAGCAATCTGTCGTAGTCCAGGATCAAAAACTCGTGCTGACTGATTTTTTGAATTACGTTATCTTTTACAAGCTCGTTAAACGCGGTACTCGCGCTTTGACGCTTGAGCCCTACGAAGGATGAAAGCACCTTTAGCGAAAAGGGCAAAAAGACGTATTTGTAGCCATTTTGATGAAAATTCTGCTCGTTTGCAAGCTCGATCAAAAAGCTCGCGATGCGCCCTTTTGCATTTTCAAAAAGAATGGAGCGAGTGATTTTGCGCTGCAGCAAGATTATCTCAGTTAGAATTTTTATATATGCCTCGCAAAAGCTGCGATTTGCCAAGATCTCCCCTAGTCCGCTCGCATCGATCGTGTAAATCTCGCTGTCCTCTAAAAACTCAAGCGCGCAAATTTCATTAAGAATAGTGATATTGTCCTTGTTTAGGTAGTTGATGATGAATTCTTCGCCGTCTTCAAAAAACGAAAGCTTCGCCTGCCCGCTTTTAAAAATAAAAACTTTAGGCGCCTCGCTATAAAAAACATAGCCTTTTTTGATGACTTGGTGCTCGAACATTGCAAGCTCCTCGTCGCTAAGCGTGGCGATAGCCTCGGTTTGCAGTAGTCCCAGCCGCGATTTTTCCATATAACCTCCAAAAGCTAAGAATTATACAATGAAATATTTAGACAAAGATAAAGCTGCGCGGATTAAATTTACCATCCGCACTATGGCTGCGCATCTAGGTCGCCTAAGCTAATAAATTTTTATAGCTTTTAAAATTCTAAATTTTACCCGCGCTTTGCATCGCGTAAAATTTCAAAAATTTATTGAAGCTTTACACGGCAATATTATAGCCAAAACCCGCGGCGCGAATTTAAAATTCTGTCTCTAAATAAAAATTCATATCATTTTATTGAAATTTTATTTAGCAAAGATATAATAATGCATATTAAAAATAAGCGGTATTTTGCTCGCGGCAATACCGC
>UQCL01000064.1 GCA_900539505.1 uncultured Campylobacter sp.
CGAAAAAAGCGCGCAGCTTTTAAAGCGTCTTGCGGATGTGGGCAAAGTCGTTTTTAAAGACGGTTTTTACGAGATCGCAAAAGGCTAGGGCGTTAAAATTTTAAAAGCTATTTTGCGGCGCAGCGCGGCAAAAAGCGGCTTGCATTTTGGCGTCGTCGCAGGTGGTGTCCGCCGTACGCAAGTTAGAGAGGCGGCGCAAAGGCAGCGCGTTTAAATTTAATGCCGAAGCTGCGTTGCCATAGATAGAGCGCTTGCCGCACGCGAGCTAAAGGCAGCGCAATGCTAGCTAGCGTTAAATTTAGCGCCGAATTGCGTCGCCGCAAAGATACCAGCGCACCAGGTTTGGAAACGATCCTGACGCGCGGGGTGCTGATCTTTAAATAGGCTAAGCTGCGCTTAAAAGCGCCGTTAAATTATGAAATTTATGCACATGGTGCAAAGATACAGACTCCAAGCGGCGCTTTTTGGGCGCCAGTGAATTATTGAAGCAGGCTGGATGGATAGCAAAAGCGGGCTTGGATCCGTAAAAAATCGCGAATGCACGCCTTAAATTTAGCCTGCTTGCCGCGCTTGCTTGGATTTTTTTGCGTTCATCTTAGCGTATTTTATCGTCCGCACGCCGAATGTGCGCCCATTATGCGATATCTGTGCGCTCAAAGAGCTGTGATCGGATAGTATAAACGCCGCGAAATTTTATCGCGCACTTCGGTTTTTAAATTTAAAATTTAGCCCGCAAAATTTGATCTGTGCTAGAGTTTTGACGCGGATTGCGCTAAAAGCCCCGCTCCATAAATCGTCGCGGCCGATAAAATTTAATTCGCGCCGTTTTGCCGCGATAAAATTCCATGGAATTTTCCCAGCGCTAGCTGTAAAATTTCAAATCGTTATGCGTCTTGCGGCGACGCTAAAATTCTGCCGCGATAGAATTTCGCAGCGGAATTTTGCGCCACGCCTGCGTATCTGCTAGGGCGAGCTTTGGGCGATAGAATTTTACGGCAGAGCTGCGCAAAATTCTAAATCCAAAGTAAAATTTTGCCCGTCAAACCTACTGCGCGACTACTTTGTCGATCCAGTCAAAAAGCTCCTCCAGATCGTAATCACCGCCGTGTCCTTGCCCCCAAGGCACCGCAAAATCGACGTTCTTGCCTGCATTTTGCAAGCTAAGCGCCAAAATAGCAGGGATCGCAAGCGCCGTATCGCGATCGCTCGCGCCGTGTCGGATACGGTAATGCTTCGCGCCGTTTTCGTTGTGCACGAAGCTCATCGCATCCATCATCTCCACAAGCTGCGCATCAGCGATTAGCGCCCCTTTGGCGGGGTCATTCATCGCGCTAAAATCCGTAAAATGCGCCGCGTTAAATTTGGCGCCGCCGAACAGCTCGTTTTCGGGATTTTCAAGCGCGAAGCCGTCGAATGCGGGCGGGGTCTTGGCACGCGGCTCAGAGGTCGCGTAGCCCCAAAAAAACATATGCGATTGCGACGCGTCGTCCTTTATCTTGGCGGCGAGGTATAGGGGCGCCTTCGCGCGCGGATTTTTCGCCGCAAAATTAGCAAACGAGGCCGATATGAGGCCGTTTATGTAATCTTTGAAGCTGCCGTCGCCGTTTTTATCCAGGCTTAGCGCGCGGCCGCCCCCGTCCTTTAAGCTTAGCGAGTTCAGATAGGCGGGGAATTGCGCCTTTAGCTCGTCTGAAATTTTAATCTGTGCCGCGCTTAGCTTGCCGCTTAGCATCTTGCGCGCGGGCTTTGCGACGCTTTGATTTGCGCCTTTTTTGGAATTTTTTTCAGTGCCGCTAGAATTTTCGCCCCGCTCGTTAAATCCCGCCGCATCAAAGCCGCTAAAATCCATCTTTTCATATTCGCTCTGCGCGCCGAACATCCACTCATACGCCGCGTCCGCGTGCTTTAGATTTGTGATCGGGCAGTATGCGGACGCCGCGTAAATTTTATCGCTCGCCTTCGCAGCGCCCAGCTCTTGCAGATACGGCTCGTACGCGGCCTCGTCTCCGCTCGTGCCCAAAAGCGCCGAGAGCGCTCCGCCCGCGCTCGTACCGTTTGAGACGATCCTGTTCGCGTCCCCCGGCATCGCCGCGTCGTTAAATTTCAGATACCGCACGGCCGCCTTTAGATCGACGATCGCTGCGGGCGCTTTGCCGATATAATCGCCGTTTGCGTCCTTTAGCGTGCGTCCGCGCGCTGCGGGAGCGACTACGACGTAACCGCGCGAAAGTGCCGTAGCGATCGCGTTTGGCTTGCCGCTTGCGTCTATTTTGACCTCGCCCGCTTCGCCCGGCATGTAGCCGCCCACGCCGTTGGGTAAAAATATCGGCGCGCTCGCGGCGTCAAATTTGCCGCTCTTGCGCCCCTCAAAATACTGCTGCGGGATGAAGATATTCATGCTCTGATAGTGCGCGCTTACGGGTTTTGCGACGTAGATTATGTTTTTGTAAGCGCGAAATTTTATCTTTTTGCCGCCTACGGTTACGCTTTCTTGCGTAAAATTTGCGGCGTTAAATTTCAAATCTATTTGCGCGCTCTGCGTCGCCGAAGTCTCGGCGTTTAGGCTTAGCGCGCCGCAAAGCATCGCAACAGCGCCTAAGGCAAGGGATTTTTTACTCACTGCTGCTTCTTTTCGATCTTGATATTGCCGCTCTTTAGCCCCTCGAGCAGCTGCGCGGCGGAGCTATTTTTCGGATAGGCCTCAAGGTATGCCTGTAGGTGCTTAATCGCGCCCTCTTTGTCGTCATGCATCAAGCTAAACAGCGCAAGGGCGTGGTGCGCGCGCATCGAGCCGAGCTCAAGCGCGCCCAAGAGCATCTGCTGCGCCTTTTGATCGCGGGAGGAGTTTAGTAAAAACTCGCCGTATTCCGTGCGGATCTCGCCGTTTTTGGGCTCCTCTTGCACTAGCTTGTCATAGAGCGCGTCTGCTTTCTCCGCGGCGCCTTTGATATCAAAATTGTGCTGAATGACGTAAATTCGGGCAAATTTATGCTCAAACTCATATCGGTCTTTCGCATCGATATCTTTTTTAAACAGCTCCTGACTTAGAAATTTAAAAATTTCTTCAAGCGCTCGCGCATCCTGATAGGCAGCCTCAGCGTCCTTCTCGCTGTCGAAGTTTAGCGGATACTCGCATGCGTGGGCGCAGAGATTATCCACGGAGCGGTAGATGCCGCCGATATCCAGGGCGCGCGAGCCGTCGGGCGCCGTCTTTATCATCGCGTCGTGATCGTAGGGCTCATAAGGCGCTGCGAGTGCGCAACTAAGGGCTAGGGCGGCTGCTAATGCGGTTTTTGTAAACATATCGTTTCCTTAAGATGAAATTTTAGGCCGATTTTAGCGAAATTTACCAAACGCTAGGCCTCTTTGGGCAGGCTAATTTACGAGTTTGAGTTGGGTTTCGAAGGCGGATTTGGGATAGAGGCCGATGAGCTTTTTGACCGCTTTGCCGTTTTTATCGTAGATCACCGACGTAGGGGTGCCGAAAATGCCGCCTACGATGGTTTCAAAGTATTTCACCGAGCTCGCGCCGCTGACGCTTGGGAATTTTATCCCCTTTTCGCGAGCGACCGCGGCATCGGCTTCCAGACCTTTACCGTCGCCCAAAACGCCGATGATCAGCGCATCGCCGCTAGCTTGTAGCTCGTTTAGCACTGGTACTTGGGCTTTGCACGCGCCGCAGCCGCTGGTATAGAAAAACAGCACAAAGGGCTTGTCGTTGCCCTCGATCTTTAGCGTGCGCTCGGAGGGGTCGAACTTGGAGGCAAGCGAGGTGCCGTCGCTGCTTAGATGGTGCTTCCATCCGTCACAGCCTGCGAGCAGCAGCGCGAGCACGGCGGCAGCAACTTTTAAATTTAAAAATTTCATCATCTAAAATCCGCCTTCGGGCGCGCTAAATCAGCCTTTAAATTTGCGTTTGAAATTTTAAAATTTACGGCGCGATCCGCATTAGAATTTATGCCGTGACACATGCCGCGATCTGCGCTAGAATTTATATCGCGGTATGCGTTGAAATTTATATCGCGATCCGTGTCGTAATCCGCGCTAAAATCTATGTAGCGACCTGCCTCGCAATTCGTACTCGTAGCGTTTCCGTTTTTAAAATTTAGACTTTTTAAATTTTTACTCATTGGCTTCGCATCGGCGCTTGATATTTCGAGGCAAATAGCTTCGGCAGGACGCGCGCAGCAAAGAGCCGCGCCTGCTCGCGCGAGCCTTAGGCAGATGCAAAAAGAGTGCGGGCGGGCGGTGAAATTTTCAAATTTTAACGTAGCTCTATTTTTCATCATACGGGCTAAATTTTACGCATCGGAATTTTGTGCGCCCGAATTTTCGGTATCGGAATTTTGATCGCTTAAATTTTTAGCGCCCCGATCTTCGCCGCCAGAGCTTTGCGAGGCAGGATTTTGCTCGCTCGCAGCTTCGGCGCTAGAGCTTTGCGAAGCACTTTGGCTTAAATCGCAATCTGAAATTTTATCCTGCGAGCCGAGATTGTGCTTCATCGTGCTTTGATCCAAAAGCTCTATTCGATCGAGCTTGCCGTGTCTTAGGCGCACCAATTTGTCGGCAAATTTACCTAGCTCTTCGTTGTGCGTGACCAAAAGCAGCGTCTTGCCCTCGCTGCGAAGCGTCTGAAAAAGCTGCAAAACCACGCGCTCGTTGGCCTCATCGAGGTTGCCCGTAGGTTCATCCGCGATGATGATATCGGGATCATTGATGAGTGCGCGAGCGATGCAGACGCGCTGCTGCTCGCCGCCGCTAAGCTCGCTAGGGCGGTGCGTGATGCGGTGCCCTAGCCCTACTTTCTCAAGTGCCGCCTTGGCGCTGTCCTCGTCCACGTAGCTGTGGTAGTATTGATTTAACATGACGTTTTCGACGGCCGTTAGATAGGGGATTAAGTGAAACTGCTGAAACACGAGGCCGATCTTTTTACGGCGAAATTCTAAAATTTGCTCGTCGTTTAGCGCGCTCGCGTCGGCTCCGCCCAGGATGTATCTGCCCGCGGTGGGGGTGTCCATCAGGCTTAGGATATTTACGAGCGTGCTCTTGCCGCTGCCGCTTGGACCCATTATGCTGACCCACTCGCCGCTTAAAACGTCGAAGCTGATATTATCGAGAGCCTTGACCTCGCCGAAGTATTTGCAGATGCCTTCAAATTTTAAAATTTCCATGTCATTCCCTTAATAGATTCGCTAAATTCGGATTCAGCGCCTTTTTGATTGGATAGTAGCTTGCCGCGAGCGCAAAAATCAAGCTCAGCGCGACCGCCGCAAAGAGGCTGATTAGCCTAAAATCCACGCTGCTTGAAAATATCAGATGCCCCAGTAAGATCGCTAGCAGGTATCCCACGAAGACCCCTGCTAGCGAGCCTGCGACGCAGACGGTTAAAATTTCGCTCAGGATTAGGTGGAGCAAATTTTGTTTGCTCGCGCCGATTGCGCGGATGAGCGCGAACTCTTTGATGCGCGAAAGCAGGATCGAGCTAAGGCTCGTGTTGATGCAGACTGAGGTGATCAGAAGGATCGTAATGCCGATAAGAAGCATCAAAAGCTTGATTTTATTTAAGATGATGCCCTGGGTCTTGGATACCTTGCCGATCGGCGCGAAGCTCATCTGCGCATCGCTCAGGCTCTTTGAAATTTCGCTTAGCTGCTTAAAATCGCCGCTTACGATCGCTTCGGCGTAGTTTACCTGCGCAGGCTGATTTAAAATTTTTTGCGCCAGCGGTAGCGAGATTAGCAGCATGCCGTCCTCTTTCTGCCCGTCATAGACGATGCCTTTTATCTTTACCTTGCTCGTTTCGTTTGAGCCGATCGGCGTGATCTCGATACTGTCGCCGAGCTTCGCGCCCAAAAGTTTGGCGAGATCCTGCCCGATGAGCGCGTTTTTATCGTCGAAATCTACGCCTATAAACGAGCCCTCTTTAAGATCCAAAAACGGCATCGTATCGCGCAGAGAGGAGAAATTTACCCCCATGATGATGCCTGAATTGACGCCTAAATTTGCGCTGCCGAAAAGATATTTATTCGCGCTTTTTAGCGCAGGAATTTTGGCAAATTTCGCATCGAGCGCTGCTTCGTCCATATGGGAGTTTTCTAAATTTGCGGGGCTTACGATTAAATTTGCGCCGTAGCTGTTTAGCTCGCTGGCGACCTTTTTATCGATGTCGGCGTAGATATTTACGAACGCCGCGCAAACCGCGCTGCCTAGCATGATCGCGACGAAAATCACGAAGCTGCGAATGCCGCTGTTGATGATACTTTTAAAGATCGCGCCTCTGAAAAACGCTCCGTTATTTCCTACCATAAAGCACCTCCGCAGGCAGCAGCTTGATCACTCCGCGTAGCGGCAAAATCGAGCCGATAATGCAAATAAGAAGTCCAAAGACGATGCTGAGCGGAAAGACCATCAGCGATACGCCGATAAAGGAGCCAAAAATTTGATACGCGATCGCCCAGCTAAGCGCGTAGCCCACGACTGCGCCCACGAGCGAGCTTGCTACGCAGATGACGAAAATTTCAGCGGCGAACTGGATATAGATCATAAAGTTGCTCGCTCCCAGCGCCTTAAGCAAGCCGATCTCTTTTTTGCGCTTGTAAATTTCGCTGCTTAGCAGGCTCGTGATGCAGATGCTTGAGATTAGCAGCGATAGAATGCTTACGACGCCCATTAAATTTTGAATTTTTTTCGTAATGCCGCTTTGAGCTTCGCTGACGCTAAGCACCGCCTTAGCGGTCGCGTTTGGATACTCCTCGGTGATCTGATACGCGATGGAGCTAACGTATGCTGAGCAATACCATGTGTCGTATTCTGTGGCGTCTAGATTATCGAGACTCCTTCTTGCCTTTACGGACAGATCGTCTTCCGGGATCGTCATGGCGCTAACTTCTGCCTTGGCGATGAGGCCCTCTTTGTGCGTTAGCTTTTGCACTAGCGATAAATTTGCGATCAGCTTTTTGGCTTCATCCTCCGCGCCGTGCAAAATCCCAACGACTTTAACCTCATAATCTCCAAGCTTTATCGTATCGCCGATCTTTAGCCCCAGCGCGTCTCCTGCAAGCACCTCGTCATCAGCGCCGTCCTTTACCCACTGCCCCTCTACGCTCCAAAACGGATAGAGCGAGCGCACGCCCGATCTGAAATCGGGTTCGTCGCTAACGCCCACGTCCTTTTCAAAGTAGGTCCCCACGACGTCGTAATCTCCCGCGCGGGTAGTTAAAAAGGGCGCAAAGGCGGTGATATTGTTGCGCCAAAAAATTTCTTTGATCTTATGCAGCTCGCTCTCTTTTAAAAAATCATCGTTCTTAAGCGGAGAGTATTCGCGCCCACCGATCTCGATACTTAGGCTTTGCGAGCGCGGTAGCACTACGATATTTGAGCCGTAGCTGCGTAGCTCCTTGGCGACCTGATCGCCGATTTTTAGCGTGATATTTAGCATGCAAGCGATCAGCGAGACCGATAAAAATATCGTCAAAAACGCTAGAATTTTGCTATCCCTGGAGTTTAAAATGGATGATTTGATGATGCGTAAAAACATTATTTAAGCTCCTTTAGCGTGCCGTTTTCATCTACATAGCGCTCGGGATGCGCGGTGAAGGCGTTTACATTCGCTTCGCTTTCGAAAAAGTAGGTGCGTCCGTAGTAAAGATAGCTAAATTTAGAGGTGTTTAAAATTTCTTTTCTACTGACCGGATCGATCACCTTTTTATCCACAATCTCCGAGAAATAGGACGCGCCATCCTCGATCGTCTTAAGTGCGATGACGATATTTTGCCCCTCTAGCTTATAATCTAGCGGGATCGGATTGCAGCCGCCAAGCTTGCCGACGCTCGGCAAAAAGATACGCACGTTGCAAGCGATGCAGATGAGCTCGTCGCCTTTTTTGATGTAGCCCATATCGCCGCAGATCGAGCACGCGTCAAAAACCGCGACCGGGGCAAATTTGTCCGTGAAGCGGTTTAGTAGAAAAAATCTGACCTTATGCCCGTCGTCGGTGACGTAGGCAAAGCGGTGCAGCTTGCCGTCCTTTACGATGTTTGCATCGATTATGAATTCCGCACCTTGCGGCTCTATAATCTTAGGCTCGTCGATCGTAGGCGGTTTTGAAGCGACCAAGATATAATAAAGCCCCAAAAAGCTGATTAGAATCCCAAGCGATAAGATCAGGCTAAAATCTCTAAAAATGGCAAATCTGCCCGCCTTAACCTCTCTAAATTTTATAATGTCCGCTTCGCGAGGTACACGCCTTGGCGCACGAAATATCGTAAGTAGCGCAATTAGCGTGGCTATAAGGCAAAGAGCTAGCGTCAGATAGGAGTTGTTGTAGTGGATGATTTTGGCGATGACGCTTAGAAACTCGGACGAGCCGATCGCGTTTGAAAGCCTTTCAAAACCCTTCGCAGCTAGTGCTTTGGGCGCGTCTGCCTGGCGCAGATCAAGGCCTAAAAAGCCGATTTTAGCAATAAAAGCAAACGCCCATGCAAGAGCGAACGACACTAGCTTTGCGCCTCTGCTCGCGCGCGCTAGAGCTGAGCGATAAATAAAATAGAATAAAATGAGCGCCAGCGCACCTAAAACCGCCATAAAGAGGTTGGTTAGGCTGAAGCTATCCAGTAGCTCGCCGGAGAAAATTTTAAAATTCATCCCTATGAAGCGGTATTCAAATCCATACGCGCAGCCAAGAGCAAAAATAACTGCAGCGGTAAGATAGAATCGCTTAAGCCTAAACGCAAACAGTAGCGCGAGCAGTGCTAAAAGTGCGAGCGCATCAAATACGATCTTGCCCGTATCGGCGTTTGCCGAGCGCGCAAATGCGCTAAAGCACAGCGCCCCGAATACAGCTCCCAAAAGCGCGGGCAAAAACGATGCGCTGATAAAGCGCCTGCCGCCCAGATACGCGCTTAAAAACGCGAGCGGAAACAGAGCCAAGCTAACGTGATAAAAAAATATCGTCATTAAAAATCCTCATCGAGCCTAATGCTCGTAAATCGCCTATAATTGCTTAAATTTTAAAATTTTAAAACCTACGCCATTTTGTAAATTTTAAAATTTCAAATCAGCCCGCAAAAAGTTCGCAGCAATAGAGCCGCCCGCAAAGAGAAATTTCGCCTCATTCTTGCTTTGGTTTTGTTTCGCCCTCGCGCTGCGCTAAATTTAAAATTTTAAAATTTCAAGAGGCTTAAAATTTTAAAATTTTGCCACTTTGTGCTTAAAACATTCGTAAGCTTAAACGCATTGAAGCAAAACGATATGCTTTGGCTGCGGCGTAGCGATTAAATTTTAAATGGGCTAAATTTAACCGCCTTAAATTTAAAGCGTGCGGCTAAACCCGATACCGCTAGGACTCCGCCGAAAACGGACTCGGCGGAGCCTGGCTACGATTTACTCTTTAGGAGCGCCTGTGTATTGGAAAGTGTATTTAACCGAGAACGGCTCCCACCATTTGCCTACTCCGGTCGCTTTATCTGCGTGGCGGCCGAATCCGTTGGCGCTTGGATTTTCGATGTTATAGGTTAGCTCGTAGTTGCCTACACCGTTTACCATCTTGATATTGGCGCCGTAGTGAGGACCGTCGCTAGCTACCATCGGCATGAAATTTCCCTTTTGGATCTTGCCTGTGTCTAGGTTTTTAAGCACGTAAGCGATCTTTAGGTAAGGGATCCACTCGCCCTCGCCAAATCCGTTTGCGTTGCCTTTGATAGCGTGGATGTCCGCCTCAAGGTGGATGTCCGCTTTGCTAGGAGCTAGATCGATGCCTTTAGGCTCCATATCGATAGGCTGAAGATAAACTGCAGCGATCTCCATTCCATTTTGCTCAATCGGCTCGCCGATTGGATGCTCTCCCGCCATTGCTATAACAGAGGCTAGGCTTAGCGCCAACATACCTGAAAAAATCTTTTTCATCTTTTCTCTCCTTATTAAGATTTGTTTTTTTGCTTATTTTTTAAGATTAAAATTCCTACGATCAAAAGCACGATCATCACCGCTTGCGGCACGAGGCTCTGGACGTAAGGATAAAATCCGATCCACGTAATCGTTGGAAGCCCATCTATTACCGTAGGCACGAATACCTTGCCCTCGACTAGCTCCATCACGCCCTTACCCACAAATACGACGGACATATAAAAGATAATGACTGACGTAGCGATGAAAAACGGCTTGATAGCGATTTTAAGCGAGAATTTTTTGATGACGATATAAACTATGATAAGAGCCGCTAGACCCGCTACAAAGCCTACTGCTACCATGCTAGTAGCTGCTGGACTTTTAGCATCGAAAAGTAGTGCCAGATAAAATAGCACCGTCTCTGCGCCCTCGCGATAAACCGCTAAAAATACCGTCCACCAAAGCATCTTGCTATCGCCAGAGCTTAGGCTGTTTGAAATTTGACCTTGGATATAGGCGCTCCACTTTTTGGAGCTTGCATTCGAAAGAAGCCAAAAGCCCACGTAAAATAGCAGAACTACGGCGATTAACATCACCGCGCCCTCCATCACTTCGCGCGTTTGTCCTGCATTTTCACTACCGAAGATATAATTCAACCCGTAAGCCGTAGCGATACTTAGCACAACCGCTACGCCAAGAGCGCTGTAAACGATATTTAGATGCTTTGAGTTGCCGGATTTTATAAGTAGAGCGATGACCGCGGCTACGATGATGAGCGCTTCAAATCCTTCGCGCAAGATGATGATAAACGCGTATAAAAATAGATCCCAATTGCTTGATTTCTTCGTTAGCTCTAGGCTTTGGGTAAGCTGATCAAATAGCTTGTTTTGCGCCGCTACGATCTGCTCTTTGGAAGCACCCGCGCGCATAAGAGCCGAAATTTTATTAAAACTTGCTTCTGTATCTAGCTTAAGCTGAGTATTTTTAGCACCGACGATATTTTCCATACCGCTCTCTTCATATTCGTCGAAGTAGATATTACCGCTCTCGTCGATCGCGTCATCAACCTTGCCGCTCTCGTAAAGCTGCAAAACCTTAGCCATTTTGTCTTTGATATTTTGCACAATCGGCGTGAAATCCTTGCCCTCATCCTCGCTAGTATCGCTTTGTGCTAACGCAGTCTGCGGCGCTATGGAGTAGCTTTCTTGCGGCAAATCATTTACGGCTTTTAATGCTAGATTATCTAGAGCGTTTATCGCTTCGTCAAATTTTGATTTGTCTGTATCCGCATCCTCGCGCAAGAGATTTCCGATAATTTGCTGGATTGATTGATCGGTCTGAGATGAGACATATTTTCGCACTGCCTCCTCTAGACGTTCGTTGCGGTAGATATCAAATTTAGCGCGATTTAGCGCAGCTTTTAGCGCAGCAGTGTCTTTCTTATCAAACGCAGCTTTAGCGTTATCCAGCTCAGCTTTAAATTCCGTATAGACGCTCATCCACGGCGAAGTTGTACCGGATGCTGCGGAATTCCCGCCTGAGGCTGGCGCAGAAGTGCTGCCATCGCCTCCGTCTTGATACTCGGCTACTAGACGATGACCAGATTCAATCACAGGCAGAACCTCGTCAATCTCGCGATTTAGATTATCGATCATTGCTTGGATCTCATTTAGAGGCTTTTCTGCTTTGATCGCTTTACGGATATCGCCGAATTGTTTCTCCATATCGTAGGATTTTTTCTGACTTAAATTTATGCGAATGCCGGCTTCTAGATTTTCAAAATGCCCAAAATACGCCTCTTGAGTTATCTTTCTAGCCTCCGAGTTATTGCCGTCTACATAAAATTTAACCGCCTGGGCAAATTTTTCTTTAATCGCCGCCGCTTCGGCGCGATAATCGGTCTGCGCCAGCAACATGCAAAATGGAAAAATAAGAGCAAAAATCGCAAATTTAAAAAATTTCATCTGAACCTTCTTAAGTTAAATTTATACATTAAATTTCAAAATTAAGTAGCAATTATATGTAGAAAAATCTTAAAAAGTAATAAAAAAAGCGGTT
>UQCL01000065.1 GCA_900539505.1 uncultured Campylobacter sp.
TCAAATTTAGACTGAATTTCACGCATGAGATTCCAAATTTTAAGAGGTAAAATTTTAGTATTTAAAAATTTAAAATAGGCAAATTTAAATGATAAAATTTTAGGGCAGAGCTTTAAAGCCTTGCTGCTATTCGCTATTTTCGAGACGAGATTTTTATTATGAAGCGAGCTGTGAATCTTTATGATCTATAATCCGCGTTGATTTTTACGTAGTCGTAGCTAAGATCGCAGCCGTATGCGCTAAACTCGCCATCTCCTAGCCCTAAATCGCACCAGATCGTAAAGCTTTTTTGCTGCATTACGGCGTGAGCCGCGGCCTCGCGAGCGGCGTCCAGTTCGCGATTTTGTGCGTCATAAAGCAGCACGTCGTCGTATTTAATACGCAGCTTTTCTTCGTCGCATTCGATACCGCAGGCGCCTATAGTGGAGGCTATGCGACCCCAATTCGGGTCTTCGCCGAAGATCGCCGTTTTAACAAGCGGCGAATTGCTTAGCGCCTTTGCCGCCGTGCGGGCATCCCCAGCATTTGCGGCACCACTTACTCTAAATCGCACCAGCTTGGTTGCGCCTTCGCCGTCTTTTACAAGCATTAGCGTAAGCTCGCGCGTCAGGGCGTTTAACGCGGACGCGAAGGACTCCTTTTCGTAGGCGCATTTGGCGCTACTGCAGAGCATAATCGTATCATTTGTGGAGGTGTCGCCGTCGACGCTTATGGTGTTGAAACTCTGTTCAGCCGCCTTTTGTAGCAGCTCGTCCATATCAGCGCGCGGGATTTTTGCGTCGGTCAGGACGAAGCAGAGCATGGTCGCAAGCGCGGGATTGATCATGCCTGCGCCCTTGCAAACGGCTGCGATGTGAAATTTCTCGCCATTTTCTAAAGAAATTTCATATGCAAGCTCTTTTTTTATCGTATCTGTCGTCATAATGGCGGTGGCTAGGGCGTCTGAGTTTCGCGCCGAGAGGTTAAAATTTTGCGCGGCGGCGATAATTTTTTCCTTTTTGAGGCGGTATCCGATGACACCGGTGGAGCTCATGACGGGGTTTATCAGAGCGGTTTTTTTACCAAGCTCGCTAAAAATTTCATCGATATCGGCGATGCCTTGCTCCCCGGTCATAGAGTTTGCGTTTTTAGAATTTACGAGGATAAAATTTGTTTTAAGCTCTCCGCACGCGCGCTCTTGCGCCCTTTTGAAATGCCTAATCGGCGCGGCTTGAAATTTATTGCTCGTAAAGATCGCGCTTACAGCAAAGGGCTCGTCCGCGCGGATAAATCCCAGATCGTTCCCCTGTTTTTTAAAGCCAGAATTTACGCCGTCGAGATAAAAGCCCTCGACATTTTGCAACCCAAGCTCAAGCGGGGTGATTTTAAACATATCTCATCTCCTGTGGCTTGTATTTGCTGCGGATGAGTTTTTTAGTGTTGCGGATGCCCTCTGCCGTGCCGATTACTAAAAATTTTACCCCAGTACCGATGAGGTAGTCGCCATCTGGCATCGGAATGAAGCGGCTGTTGGGCTCTTTGATTCCCACGACGTCGGCGTTTGTAAAATCGCGCAGGCGAGTTTCTTTTAGACGCTTGAAGCGGATCCACGAAAAATCGGGCACCGTAATCTCCTCGATATCGATAAGCGAGTCTTTTTTATACAAAAATCGCTCCAAAATATTTTCCATATCAGGGCGTACACTAATCGCCGAAAGCCTTTGTGCGGCGAGCTTGGATGGCGAGACGATAGAATTTGCGCCGAGTTTTTTTAGCCTCTCGGTGTCGCTGTCATCATCGCTATTTGCCATGATGAAGTAGGGGGTGATGCGACCAAGCTCCTTTTCGTATAGGCGCACGAGCGAGATTATTGCTATATTGTCGGCTAAATTCGGACTTAGCGTGATGACGGATTTTGCAGATGACAGATGCGCTTTTAGCATCGTGGTTTCTACATGCGGCTCGCCTACGATGAAATATGGATAGCGGTTTTCCTCGGCGATTTTGGCTAGAGCGGGATCGGGGTCGATCACGACAAAAGGCAGATGATTTTCGCGAAACTGCTTGGCAAGCTCGGCGCAGTAGATGTTGTTGTAACAGATAATGTAGTGGTTTTTGAGCCTTGCGATATTATTTATCATTCGTTGCTCCCTAAGTAAATTTTGAAGTTTGCCGTTTTTTATGACCTCGACGACGACGCCTAGGCAAAACGAAAAGGTTCCAAAGCCCATGAGGATGAATAAGACGGTAAAAATTCTACCCGCAGGCGATATCGGCGCTACTTCGGTAAAACCTACCGTCGTAAAGGTCATGCCTGCTTGATAAAAGGCGTCTACTAGCGAAAAGCCCGCTATAAAAACATAGCCTAGTGTGCCGATTAGCATCATCAGCACGATGGTTATAAGCGGTAAGCGAAAAGGGCGTAGCTGGTCGTAAATTTCTGTATAGAGGTTGATGTCCGGCTTAGTCGAGCCGGACCAGTCGAGGAATCGCTTGATCTTGTCCAAAACAGACATAAATTCCTCTTTAAGAGGTTATTTTGATTGTTTTTTCATAGTTCGTAGAGTTGAGGCGGCGACTTTGATTCGTCTGGTTGAGCCGTCTTCTAGCTGAACGCGGATGGTGCGTAGATTGACCTGGAATTTCTTTTTGGTTCTGTTATTTGCGTGGCTGACGTTGTTTCCTACCATCGCACCTTTGCCGGTGATTGCGCATCTTCTTGCCATAATAAATCCTTGATGATTAAAATAAATGGCGATTATATCGAAAAAATTTCAAATTATGCTTAAAATCCGCTGCGGTTTAAATTTAGCGAAATTTATGACAAAAATAAGTAAAATCCCGTATTCTAAAATTTTAAAGGAATTTCATGTATGTCGCACCCAGCATTTTATCGGCGGATTTCGGAAGGCTTTCGGAGGAAATTCGCGCAGTCTGCGAGGCGGGCGCCGATCTCATTCACGTAGATGTGATGGATGGGCATTTCGTACCCAATCTCACGATCGGACCGCTCGTAGCAAGCGCCGCGGCAAAGGCGAGCAGCAAGCCTTTAGACATCCATCTGATGGTCAAAAACGTGCCGTTTTTCGTCGATCTTTTTTTGCCGCTAAAGCCGAAATTTCTTAGCTTCCACATCGAGGAGGAGAGCCATCCGCTGCGCCTCATAGATCATATACGCCGTAGCGGTGTCTCGCCCGCGGTCGTGCTAAATCCGCACACCCCGCTTAGCGTGCTGGAGTTTATCTTGGGCGAGGTCGATATGGTGCTTTTGATGAGCGTCAATCCGGGTTTTGGAGGGCAGAAATTTATCCCCTCGGCGCTTGAGAAAATAAAGCAGCTGCGCGAGCTGATCGATCGCAAAGGCGTAAAATGCCTCATCGAGGTCGACGGCGGCGTAAACGGGCTGAATATCGCAGATATCGACGAAGCGGGCGCCGACGTCGTGGTAGCGGGCAACTACATATTTTCTTCAAACGACTACGCGGAGGCGATCCGTGCGCTTAAAATTTAGGCGCGGCATAGGGGTAAAATTTTGACGCATAGAATCGAAAATCTCATAAATTTACTGGCTCAAAAGAGCATAAATTATCACGATTTTATTGCTAAAGCAAGCGATATTGCCGAAATTACCGAGCTTTTCGAGCCCAAAGACCTCTCGATGTGGCGGGCGCTGGGCATAGATATAATAAAGCTAGATAGCGGCAAAATCACGCTCAAAACCCGCGAGACGGACATTTCGGATGAAATTTTTTGCTTCGTGGACATCGAGACGAACGGCGGGCTATCAAACGGCCAGATCATCGAAATCGGCGCGATAAAAACGCGCGGTACGCAGGAGCTCGATCGTTTCGAGAGCTTCGTTTACGCGCCCGTCGTGCCCGAAAATATCACGGAGCTTACGGGGATCTGCGCGGAGGATCTGGTGGGCGCTCCGCCGCTAGCTAGCGTGCTGGAGCGGTTTAGGCTGTTTTTAGGAGATAGCGTTTTTGTGGCGCACAACGTCAAATTTGACTACGGCTTCATCGACGCTAGCCTGCAAAAATGCGGCTTTGGGATGCTTTTAAATCGCAGGCTCTGCACCGTCGAGCTCGCGCGCCGCACGATCGAGGCGCAAAGATATGGGCTCGGCTCGCTAAAAGAGCTTTTAGGCGTGCAAAACGTCCACCACCGCGCATTTAGCGACGCCGTTTCCTGCTTTGAAATTTTTAAATTCGCTCTAAAGCGGCTGCCGTGGAGCGTGCAAAGCACCGAGGATCTGATACTTTTTAGCAAAACTGCAAAGAGCCTGGCGCTGCCTAAGCCGCAGATTTCGGAGCGTGGCGAGGGCGAAATTTTATAAACCCCGCGCCGAATTAAGAGATGAAATTTTAGTGAAATTTCGCGCCGTCGTTTGAGAGATAAAATTTGCGCTTTTAAGCGGCGGAGCTTTAATCTGCGCGGATTGCGGTAGCGCAAATTCGATCCGAGCGATTTTGGACGGCGCAAATCGGCGCGTATGGGCCTAGATTTTGAAATTTTACCCTTGCCGTAGCGATTGAATGCGCACAAATCGTGGCGGCGCAAATTTAAAGCGCTACTGCGGCGAGATGTGATTGCGAGCGAACCGAAACGGCCAGAATTTAAGCAGGCGCGGTTTTAAACCGTATTGCGATCGCACCGAATTTAAGTGCAAATGCCCGCAGCGGCGCCCTTTACGTATGACAGCCAGGCGGATCATGCGATTTTAATTTGCTCGGGCGGGTGCGGCAGCGAATGCTCGCGGAGCCTTTTTGCTTTCGCGGTTTTGATTTTTGCGGCGATAAATTTTGCGCCCGTCTGCGGTTTTACAACCTTGCTTCGGGCGAATTTTATGAGTGTTCTCAGTTACGCGGATGCGTCCAAGGCGTCGTGCGCTTTAAATTTTAAAATTTAGCCTAGACGCGCGAATTTGATGCTTTAAACTCTAAAATCAATAAATTTTGCCCGCGCCTGCCCGTCTTTTGCGTCCTAAAAGCGATAAATTTAGCGTGCCCGTACCGCCGCCGCAGATATGCTAGGTGCGAGGGTTTTCTGCATTCGCCGCTTAGAATTTTGAGATTTGATTTTAGTTTGACGACCTGAGCGGTACGTGCCCGTGCCGCAAATTTTAAAATGGAGCTTTATAAAATTTTTTGGCGTCGACCGCAAATGAAATTTCATAAATTTTTATCGCAAAACACAGCGCGATCGGAGCAAATTTAAACGGCAAGCCCGGCTTTATCCTAGCGGCGTACGGAGACCGCATCCGCACTAAATTTAGCGATAAGCAAATCCGCGATCCCAATAATACGAATTTGCGCAGACGCAGCCCGCCTCTCATCAAAGCGTCATCGGAAGACTGACGGGCGTTGTGAGTGAGCGGAGTAATGCGTCGCCGTCATCTTTGCAAGAAGCGCGATCTTGCGATTGGGCGGTCTTTTACGCCTCAAAAAGGGCATATCGCGGACTAAAATTTAAGCGGAATTTTATAAAGTGGATCGCTGCTTTTAAATTTACGTTGCAAATCTCATAAGCTGCGAATACGGCGGTTAAATTTTAAAATTCTATCTGTTTTAATCACGCCTTGAAGTATGTATTGCGAGGGTCCGCGAGTCGCTTGATCGGAAAATGAGTTTTAAATCGCGCCTTGCGTATATCTTGCGTGCAGCGAAGTAAAATTGCGCCATAAAATTCATGTCGCCCGCCGCTACGCTACTGCCGAGCCGCCCGTGCCTTTTCGAACCGGCTAAATTTCAGCGAAGCTCCGCTTGGGTTTTGCTCTAATGCAAAATTTACTCGCTTGCCGCAGACTGCGGCGGATGAAATTCTGCCGCTCGCCGCAAGCTGTGCGCGGTATTTGCTTGTCGTGCATGCGCGTCACGGCCCAGCGGGGTTTTTTTCGTATCGGTTGTGCAGTTTGCTTACCGCGTATACGCGTCATGGACTAGCATCCGTCTGCCGCGAGCCGTCGCCGCTCGTCCGTCTCGTTACGCATATTTTTGTGCTGTAAGCCACGCGAGCGCTGTATCTGCGTCAAGGCTGCACCGCGTTTTTCAAAAGCACGAAAATTTATCCTACTACAATTTTCGCTTCTTCGCCGCGTCGCCTGCTGCGAACTGTAGCCGCGCCGTATCCCTTGCCCGCACTCTCTGCAAGCTTTAGTGCCTGTGCCTTAAAATTTCAGCCCAAAACCCTATTTAGCGCCGCGTCCGAGCAGAAATAATCTCACCGCTTGTTCGGCGACGCGGGCTAAATTTTGTGTCGCGATCTCTTTTTCCATCGCGTGCTCAAGGCTCATCGGTTCATTTAGGATGCAAAAAAATGCGCCTATGCCTCGCTCATTACAGCCGCCGGCACAGGGCGAGATACCGCCTGCCAGCGCGATTACGGGCACGCCGTAGTGCGCGGCGATCTTTGCGACACCGCAGGGGGTTTTGCCCATCGAGCTTTGAAAATCGAGCCTTCCTTCGCCTGTGATGACGAGCTCGATGCCTTTCATATCGCGATCTAGCCCGATCTCTTCGGTGATGATATCGATGCCAGGCTTAAGCGTCGCGTTTAGAAAGCTCACGAAGCCAAAGCCTAGCCCGCCGGCAGCTCCTGCTCCGGGGCTATTCCAAAGCTCGCGTCCGAGGTGTTTGCTTACGACGCTTGCGAAATTGATAAGTCCCGCATCGAGCTGCTTTACCATCGCCGCATCCGCGCCCTTTTGCGGAGCGTAAATATATGCCGCGCCGTTTTCGCCAAAGAGCGGATTATCCACATCGCAGGCGATAAGAAACTCACACTCTTTAAGATGCGGCAGCATCGAAGTGCAATCTATCGTGGCGAGTTTAATCAGATCCTCGCCCGCTCCCGCAAGCTCTGCGCCATTTGCATCTTTAAATTTAAAGCCGAGCGCGCGCAGCATCCCCATGCCCGCGTCATTCGTAGCACTTCCGCCGATGCCGATGATAAACTTTCGCGCGCCGTGTGCGATCGCATGCGCTATCATCTCGCCAAAGCCATAAGTGCTCGTTTTTAGCGGATTGCGGCGCGATTTTTCGATGAGCGGCAGACCCGATGCGGACGCCATTTCTAAGATGCCTAGCTCGCCTTTTAAGGCGTAGCGCGCGGGCGTTTTTTCGCCTAACGGATTTGCTACGATGACGTCCATGAACCTAGCCTTTAGCGCGTCTGCAAGGGCTTCAACGCTTCCTTCGCCGCCATCTGCGATAGGTTTGACGAGCACTTCGCAGCCTAGCTTCTCGATACCTGATTTTACGGCGTTGCCCGCCTCAAGCGAACTAAGTGAGCCCTTAAACGAGTCGATCGCGACTAAAACTTTCATATTTTTCCTTTAGCTGGTATCTTAAAATTTTGGAATTTTACAGCGCGTAGGCTAAATTTACGATGACAAGACTGAAGCAAGAGTAGAATTTTAAAATCTCGTTGCCAAATTTGTGGGGCAAATTTCAAAATTTCATGTCGTGGAATTTTAAAATTCCGTAGTAATAGAATTTTAAAATTTCGCTCCTTGAGGCTTTGTGTGTAAATTTAAAACTCCGCTATACAAAATTTTAATACTAAGGCATTTGCGCGACGCGGGCTAGCTACGTAAATTTAAAGAATTTTTGTAGCTAGCCACTAGTAGATGCCCGTAGCGCTCTGCACTGATTTAGCGCGGTAGCGGCTAGAATAAGCTAACCTAGATCAAAAACAGCGACAAAACCCACACGCTGATCATGCCCGTAATGCCCATAATTAGGGTTAGCATTGTTTGGGTGCGGTAGCCTTGCTGTGGGTTCATCTTGCTGAAATTCGTAACGACCCAGAAGTAGCTGTCGTTAGCGTGCGAAACCGTCATCGCGCCCGCTGCGATCGCCATTACGACGAGCGCGCCGGACATTTCGGAGGTAAAGCCCAGTACCTGCATTAGCGAGCCGTCTGCGTTAAATGCGCCCATAATCGAAGCTGTAGTGATGATCGCAACGGTGGAGCTTCCTTGCGCGGTTTTTAAGACAGCTGAGATTAAGAACGGGAAGAAAATCCCAGCGGCTTTAATCGCGGTCGCATTGTCCTTGATGTAGGTTACGAAGCCGGCGTCGGTGATGACCTTGCCTAGCACTCCGCCCGCTGCGGTGATGAATAGGATCGGGCCTACTATCTTTAAGGACTCGTTGGTGATCTCGCTAAATTCGCCTAGTTTGCCGGTTTGTGCGAGCAAAAATACCGCAAAAACTACGCCCAAGGCTAGCGCGATGATAGGATTTCCTAAAAATTGCGAAATTTCGCCCGCAAACCCGCCTACTTTTAGGATCTTGGCGACGGAACCCAGCGCCATAAATAGGATCGGCACCAAAATAGGGGCTAAGCTTAAAAATCCGCCCGGCAATTTGCCATATTGTTTAAGCAGATCGTCGTAGCTTTTGGCGATGACTTCATTCGCTTCAGCTTCGCTTATATGGACGCTTTTGGCGACTTTTTTAGAAAAAAAGTATGTAGCGATCAGCACCGGCAAGGACACTACCGCGCCCATTGCGATTACGAGCAGCAGATTGCCGCCTAGACCCACGGCGCCTGCTGCGGCGATCGGCCCCGGAGTCGGCGGGATGAATACGTGCGAGGCATAAAGTCCGCCCGAGAGCGCCACTGCTAGAGCGACCGGATTTTCGCCGATTTTTTTGCTGATAGCTTCTCGGATCGGGTTTAAAACGACGAAGCCGCTGTCGCAAAATACGGGGATACCCACGATCCAGCCCATTATGAGCATCGCAAGCTCGGGGCGCTTCTGCCCGACTACGTTTACGACCATATCGGCGAGTTTGAGCGCCGCGCCCGTCTTTTCGAGCACGGTACCGATGAGCGCACCGAATATTATGACGATACCGATACTCTTAAACGTGCCGCTGAATCCGTCGCCGATAATCGCGGGGATCTTGGCTAGCGGTATGCCCGCGACGATCGCGAGCGCCAGGGAGATAAGCATTAGCGCCAAAAACGGGTGAACGCCTGCTTTGGAGATCAAAAAAATCATCACGACGACCGCTATGGCGAAGCAGATGATTAACGCAACACCGCTCATAAAAGCTCCTTGAATGGATTTAATTTGCCCGCAAGCGGTTTAAGCTAAGCCGTTTGCGCTTCAAATTTAATGCGGTAATTTTAGCGAAATTTTAATATAAAGCAAGAAAGGCGGCGTTAAATTCATGAAAATTTATGATTTATGCGGGAATGAAGGACTAGCTAGCGGAATTTATCGGTTGGAATTTATCGGTTGGAGCTTATCGGTGCCGCGCGGCGAGAGGCGGTTTAAATTTTAAAATTTGCGACGTTTGCTTTGATATGCTGTTTGTTTTAATGCGCTACGCGGCGGGCGGCGGAAATTTTATCGCGGATCGGTCGTCGTCTTGGTGCGGCAATGGAGACCGCTTGCGCTTTACGCACAGCTTTGGCGGCTTGGGGGCGTGAGCGACGCGGACGGCTTTGCGGCGCTTGCTGCGGCGGAAGCAGTGAAGATAGAGCGCAATAGCCGCGGCGGCGATAGCGGCGATGAAAGGCGATAGTATCGGCGGCGGCGGCTATGAGGCAGCGGCGAAATTTTGATTTTAGCGGCGCCAGAGAAGCTTTTCTTAAAGATAGAATTTTAATCAAAGGCAGAAGCGGCGTCGGTGGAGCTTCGATCAAAACGGTGCATAGAGGCTCGGATAAAAACCGGCGGCAATGCCTGATCTCCAAAATTTTGATCCAGAACACTCGGGATGCGAGAATTTCTAGCGATAATCTTAGCTCGCCCGAGTTAAAATTTTGATCGAGAGTATTTGGCGATAGAATTTCATTCAAAAGCTAGCAATAGCGAAATTTTACGGCTCCGAAAACGGCGGGAATTTTACTATTTGAAGGCAACGGGAGGGGGGTTACAGCTTTTTATATGATTTTTTGCGAGTCTGCCGTGATCTTTTCACGATTTTTTAAAATTCCAGACGGTATTTGCGCGGTTTATATGTGACGAAATTTTACGGTTCGATAAATTTATAGAGCAATTTAAATTTACAGTCGCTTAAATTTATAAGCTACTGCGCCTCTTTTTTGAGCGCTCTTTGCGCGCGTAAATTTTAATCGGCAGCTCTATCTAATCCGCAAAATTTTAGTTTTTGAAATTTTATAGATTTTCGAGCTTGCGTTTTGGCTGAAATTTTGATCCACGACCTGATCCGCCGCTGCTTTCGCCCACTCTTCGTCGAAGCTTTGTCCATTTAAATTGGCGCTGCTGGAGTAGAGCCAGTCAAATTGCCTCAAAAACTCCTCGTGAGCGCACCCTTTTACGACGCGCACGGCCTTGGCGTTCGGATATAAAAACGTCGTTTTTCTCGCGCGGCGTACTAAATTTTTAAATTTAGCGGGCACGCGAGCGAGATTTTTTAGCTCGCTAAGCTTCGCCGTCGTTATGAGGCAGGGTTTGTCCGCTGCTCGGCGTTTGAGCGCGTTTATCTCGCGAAAATCCTTACTCAAAAATCCCGCCGTCGTATCCGTCTGCGCCAAATAGATCATCTCTCCTCCAAATTTACGCCTTTTTCCTATCTTTAGCCAGCAAAAATATGCACGAGATAATGAGCGTAAAGCCCGCAAAATCAAGAAACACAAACTCCGTCCCCAGCCAAAAATAAGCAAACGCCGCCGCGCTCACCGGTTCGATGCACGCGATCATGCTCGCCCTACTCGCGCCTATTATCTTTAACCCCGTCATGTAAAAGCTAAACGCGCATATCGTGCCCAGGATCACGACCGCAGCAAGCGCCGCAAAGCCCTGCGCGTCGCTCACGCCCTCTAGCCGCCAAACACGCGTGTAAAGCGAGAGCGCGCCGCCGCCGATGATCATGCCCCAGCCTAAATTTAGCGCAATGGGGTATTTTTGATTTAGCTTCGCGGGGATGAGGCTGTAAATCACGACGCCAAGCGCGCTAATCAGGCACCAAACCAGCGCCTCCGCGCTGATAACCAGCGAGCCAAGATCGCCGTGAGTGGCGAGCAGCACGACGCCCAGCACCGCCAAAATAAGCGCGATGAGTTCGACCTTTTTAGGCGCGCGTCGCTGTAAAAAACAGACGACGGCGAGGATGAGCGCGGGCGCGGAGTACTGGATCACGGTCGCGACGGCGGCGTTTGAGAGCTCGATGCTGTAAAAATACGCATACTGCGTCATCATAAGCCCAAAAAAGGCGTAGATGAGCAGCTGCGGCAAAAGCGCGCGATCTTTTAGCGGCGCAAGGGCTAGGCGCGGCGAACGAACGACATAATACGCTACCATAGCAAGCCCCGCAAGGCTCAGGCGGTATGGCACGAGCCAGTCGGCACTAACGCCTTTTTGCGTGAACAAATACTGCCCGCAAACTCCGCTAAACCCCCATAATACGCCGCCAAAAAGCGTGATGAAAACGCCGAAAAATTCGCTCTGAGATCTCATTTACCGCCTTAAATTTAAAGCCAAAGTATATAAGCTTATGCTTAAGCTGGGGTTAAATTTGGGCTTCGGCGGAGTTTGTTTGGCAATGCTTGCAACTAGTAAAATTTTGTAAATTTAAAATTTAAGGCTAAACATTAGTGATATAATAAATATAACATTTTTCACAAAGGAGAATAAAAGAATGAAGAAAAATTGGTCAGAAATTTCTCTTGCAACGAGAGCCCAAATTTTACTTAACTACAATAATTTGGATTTTTCTAAAGATGATTTTAAACTTATTGACATTTATCAAAAAGATAATAACTGTCTCTTATACACAT
>UQCL01000066.1 GCA_900539505.1 uncultured Campylobacter sp.
CAGCGTAGTCTCGTGGGCTCGGAGATGTGTATAAGAGACAGGTATAGGTGCGATGATAATTAGCTTTGATTGCAGGCACAGTATGCGGCAAAGAATAAATTGGTTTATAAGAATAGCGCTAATTCTTTGGATTTTATTAATTTTTGCCGCCGATGCATACGATATGACAATCGGCGAAAGTATAACTGATATATTGTGTATTTTGTTTTAGCCGCATCAGGAATTTTCGGAGCAAAGGCTATTATGCACCTATGCAACGGCAGCCTCGGCTTTTTCGGTCTTCACGATCAGCTTGTGCTTTATAAAGAAAACGCTGAGGTCGAGATACTAAATATCTTGATGGCAAATAAAGAGGAGTATGTGCAGCTGCGTGATTATTTTATGCAAACGATGCAAAAAGATATAAGCAATCTTCAACGCACGATGTCGATTTTCAACGAAAAGATAGAATTTAGAAAATTTAAATTTTAAAGGAGCATGTTATGGAGCAAATTGAGAAGGCAAGGAAAATTTTAGCCATTGCGGCTAGATAACAGAATTTCATGCATCAAATTCCATTCCACGATATTGCGCGGAAATGGAATTTGGAAGCAGCTCATTCGTAGCGAGTAAATTTAAAATAGAATTTTAAAATTTAAATCCCAAAGCCTTAGCCGTTGTAGCCTAAGCGGCGCATATTTGCGCACGCATCCTTGTAGCCGTAATAGCACGAGATGCGGTATAGATCAATGGCGTTGAATTTATTCTGCTCCACGCCCTCACCTTTTTCAAACATCGCTGCGAGCTTCTGGCAAGCAGGAAAGTTTTGAGAGAGCGTGCATGCGGCGTTGTAGGCGTTGGCGGCAGAAGCATAGTCGTGCTTGGAATACATAGAATCCGCAAAATTTAGACACATTGCGCCATTGCCGTTTTTGCACGCATCGCTTTGCACGACGCCGCCTTGTAGGTTCATCGCACGGATACCGTCTTGAACGTCGGCGAAAGAATATTTGCCGCTCTTTGGCGCATCGACTGCGCTCTTTGGCGCGTTGCTAACGCAGCCTGCTAAAAATACCCCGGCGGCGACCAAAGCTAGAATTTTTTTCATATTTTGCTCCTTAATTTTTTGAAATTTGGCGACCCAAAACGTAATAGGTCTCTTTGCCCGCGACTTTTTGTAGCTTGAGCTTAAATTTTTCCGACCAAGCGCTGATGATCTCCTCCGCAGCGGTCTTGCGCTCCTCATTTGTAGCGTCATTTTTGATCTTAAAATACGGGTTTGAATTCGACATCGCCACGTGCGCACCGTAAATTTTAAGCTTATCGTTCAGCCCCACGATGCGATCAAGCTCATTATCCTCAAAATCACACTTCGATAAAATTCCTCGCAGCTGCGCGACCGTCGCGTCGTTTACGCTATATCCTAGCGCTAGCAAAATTCCATCTTCACTCATTCTCATCCTTTCAAAAAATTTATTTGTTCGCTTGTGAAATCAAAACGCCTTCGATTATGCTTTTTATATCGCCGTCTAAGATCGCGTCGGTCTGGCTATACGCCTCGCCGCTGCGGTTATCCTTGACCTGCTGATATGGGAAAAGTACGTAGGAGCGGATCTGATGCCCCCAGCCGATCTCGCTTTTAGGCGTATTATCGTCCTTTTCGCGCTGTTTCATCAGCTCAAGCTCGTAAAGGCGCGACTTTAACACCTTCATCGCCGTTTCTTTGTTTTTGTGCTGGCTTCTGTCGTTTTGGCAGTTTACTACGATGCCCGTTGGGATGTGCGTGATACGTACGGCGCTTTCGGTTTTATTGATATGTTGCCCGCCTGCGCCGCTTGCGCGAAACACATCGACGCGGATATCCTTCTCTTCGATATTTATCTCGATATCGTCATTTAGCTCGGGGCTTACCATCACGCTTGAAAAGCTCGTATGTCTGCGCCCCGCACTATCGAATGGGCTTACGCGCACCAGGCGATGGATGCCGTTTTCGGCTTTCAAATATCCGTAGGCGTTCTCGCCGCGCACGATGAAGCTAACATCCTTAAGACCCGCTTCCTCGCCCTCTTGGAAGTCCAGAACCTCGATCTTAAAGCCCTCTCGCTCGCAAAAGCGCAGATACATTCGGTATAGCATACTCGCCCAGTCGTTGCTCTCCGTACCGCCCGCGCCCGGATGAATGCTGACGATAGCGTTTTTATCGTCGTTTTCGCCGCTAAGCATCATAGAAATTTCTAAATTTATGATCTTGCCCTCTAGTTCGTCCGCCTCGGCAAAAAGCGAGTTTATCGTCTCCTCGTCGTTTTCCGAGTTTGCCAGCTCATATAGAGCCTTTGCGTCGTCTACGGCGTTTTTGGCGTTTAGAAATTTATTTAAGACATTTGAAATTTTAGTTTTTTCCTTACCGATGGCGCCTGCTTTTGCGATGTCCTGCCAGAGATTTTGATCGTTTTCAAGCTCCTCGATCTCTTTTAGGCGCGCTTTAATGTTCTCCGGTTTTACGACGCCTGCAATATTTTCGACTTTAGTATTTAGGGTTTTTAAAAGTTCCGTGTATTCGTAATTATCCAAAATTTAAGACCTTTTTATGCTTTTGGCGTGATTATAACATATTTTGGATTAAGGTTGTTTATAAAATTTTATTTAAAGCGGGCATTATGAAGCATTTGTCTATTAGAGATATCAAAACCTGTTTGATATTGCCGTGATTAATCAGTTTAAGCTCCGTCGAGAGATCGGGCAAGGGGTCGTTTAGTAGCAGTTTTAGCTTTGCTTCTTCTAGCTTCAACTTTTTGCAATCGGTTTTTTTGTCTTCAAGCATAGACACCACTAGTCTTAGCTTTTCTTTTGTCATTTCGCTTTGCACGAAAGCACCTTATATACGATAATAGAGCATAAAAAAGCTGCGATAGAGCAAGCAAAATACGCCCAAATTTCTCCGATAGTTTTTTCAAGAAGCGCGTGCAGTCCTAGCAAAAAGAAAACTAAGCCTATAATGCAAATCACGCCCGTAATTATATTTAGTAAAACCGAGTTGGCGCTCTTTAAAAAAGAGCGCCTAATATCGCTAGCTTGAGCGTCTACGAGCTCTACTACCGAAACTATAAATTCAGATATGCCGGCCATTATTTTTTCAGCAACCAAGCGAGCAAAAATCCGACGCCCGCAGCGATAGCGACGCTTTTTATCGGATCTTGTTTTATCGTGTCATTTACGCTTTCTATGCCGTCTTTGCCTTTAAGCCTTAGATCATCTATATATTTTTTGATCTCATTGCTGTTTAGCTGCTCTAGAATTTTATCCTTAGCAGACTCTGCACGCTCTGCACCTATGTTTTTAATGGACTTCATAATCTCTTTAAAATCCGCTTTCAAAGAGTCGATATCTTTTTTCAAAGACTCCAAATTTGTCTCTTGAGTAGCCATTTTCGCTCCTTTTGAAGTTTATTTTAGAGCTAAAGCTCGTGGTAGATTTTAGTACTTATTGATTAACGCTCGCTAAATGGACTGCCCTTTCGCGCTTAATTTATACCTTTAATATTTTTTGATATAATTGCCAGCCTTAATATTTTATATTGAAAAGAGAGAACAATGCAAATTATTAGAAGCGTAGAGGAGCTAAAAAGCTTCAGAGCGGCGGCAAGCGGCAGCGTGGGTTTCGTGCCTACGATGGGAGCTTTGCACGCGGGGCATGCGAGCCTCATAAAAAGGGCGCGAAACGAAAACGACATCGTAATCGTCTCGGCATTCCTCAATCCGGCGCAGTTTTTGCCCGGCGAGGATCTAAACAGCTACCCAAAAAACGAAGCGGGCGATATTAAAATTTGCGAGAGCCTCGATGTGAACGCGCTTTTTATCCCGACCGCGGATGAAATTTACAGCACGGAGGAGCCAGCGATCATAGCGCCTAAGCCGATAAGTGAAATTTTAGAAGGTAAAACGCGCCCCGGGCACTTCGACGGCGTACTTAAAGTGCTAAATAAGCTTTTTAATCTAACTCGTCCTAGCAACGTTTATATGGGCAAAAAGGACACACAGCAGCTTTTCATCGTGCAGAAGATGGTAAAGAGCTTTTTTATGCCTATAAATATCATCCCTTGTGAGATCGTGCGCGAAAGCGATGGACTCGCGCTTAGCTCGCGCAATGCCTATTTGGACGAGGAGGGAAAGCTTATGGCGCTTAAGCTTTCGCGCTCCTTGCTAAATGCCAGCTCGCTTATTAAAAAAGGCGAGATCAGCCTAAATATAATCCGCGAAAAGATGCTTAGCGTGCTTGAGCCGCTGGCGGTCGATTACATAGCGTTCGTGGATTATAAATTTAATGAAATTTCGCAGATCAAGTCGGGAGATACTATCATTTTAGTAGCCGCCAAGGTAGGCACGACCCGTCTGATCGATAATATCTGGCTGTAGATGGCGAAGCTTCATCTCGTCTCGCTGGGCTGCAATAAGAATTTGATCGACTCCGAGATCATGCTCGGACGCCTACAAAACTACGAGATCACGCCAGATGTCGCTTCTGCTGACGTCATCATCGTAAACACCTGCGGCTTTATAAACTCGGCAAAAGAGGAGAGTATCCGCGCGATCCTGGATATGCACGAAGTACGTAAAAAAGGCTCTTTGCTCGTGGTCACGGGCTGCCTCATGCAGCGCTACCGCGAGGAGCTGATGAAGGAGCTGCCCGAGGTTGATCTATTTACCGGCGTCGGAGACTACGACAAGATCGATGAAATCATCCTAAAAAAGCAAAATTTATTTAGCCCGGACACCTACCTGCAAGCAAGCGAGGAGCGCGTGATAACGGGCTCAAACTACCACGCCTACATCAAAATTTCAGAAGGCTGTAATCAAAAATGCAGCTTCTGTGCGATCCCAACCTTCAAAGGTAAGCTAAAATCCCGCGCGCTCGAAAACATCGTAGATGAGGTGCAAAAGCTCGTAAAAAAGGGCTACTACGACTTTAGTTTCCTCTCGCAGGACAGCAGCTCGTATATGCGCGATCACGCTGTTAGCGACGGCCTCATCTCGCTAATTGGCGCGGTCGAAAAGATCGAGGGCGTCAAAACCGCGCGCATCCTTTATCTCTACCCGAGCACGACCTCAAACGCGCTAGTGGAGCGTATCATCGCCTCGCCGGTGTTTGTAAACTACTTTGATATGCCGATCCAGCACGCAAGCGATAAAATGCTAAAAATCATGAGGCGCGGAAGCGGCGCGGCGCGGATAAAAGAGCTTTTAAATTTGATGAAAAATGCGCCGGGTGCATTTTTGCGAACGGGCGTCATCGTCGGACACCCTGGCGAGGGCGAAGCAGAATTTGACGAGCTTTGCGCGTTTTTGCAGGAGTTTAAATTTGACCGCGTTTCGGCGTTTGCTTATTCGAAAGAGGAAGACACGCTCTCATACGAGATGGAGCAGGTGCCAGCCAAAATCATCTCAAAGCGCCTAAGCAAAATAGAAAAGATCACTCGAGCTGCGATCGAGGCTAGCTTCGCGCAGGAGCTAGGACAAAAATTTATCGTATCGCTTGAGGGCGAAAGCAGCGAGGGTGAGATGTTTTACGCCGCGAAAAAAGCGCTCTGGGATAAGGACATCGACGGCGAAATTTTGATCAACGAAAGCGACGTGGAGCAGCTAGAAACCGGCGGTCGCTACTGGTGCGAGATCACGCAGGTAGCGGGCAGCCAGGCGCTAGGCAAGATCACGGCAAAGGCCTAAAATGCTAAGTGCGCCCGTTTTACGCAAGCTAAAATCGGGGCGAAATTTGCTTGCATTTTCGCACGGCGTCGATAGTACGGCGCTTTTTTACCTTTTGGACGAGGCTGGCGTGAAATTTGACCTTGCGATCGTGGATTATAACGTCCGTGCGCAAAGCAAGGACGAGGTCGCGTCAGCACGAGACTTGGCGGCTAAATTTAACAAACGAATCTACGTAAAAAACGTGCATCTGGGCGAGTCAAATTTCGAGCACGAGGCGCGTGCGGTCAGATACGATTTTTTCGCCGAGATTTGCCGCGAGCATGGATATGAAAATTTGATCTTAGCGCATCAGTTTGACGATAAATTCGAGTGGTTTTTGATGCAGCTAGGACGCGGCGCTGGGCTTAGCGAGCTACTTGGCATGCAAGAGCTAGAAATTCGCGAGGACTACGCGGTCATTCGTCCGCTTCTGGGCGTGCGAAAGTGCGAGCTAGAGCGGTTTTTGCGTGAGCGAAACCTAAAATACTTCACCGACGAGACAAATTTAACGGAGCAGTTTAAACGCGGATTTATTCGCGCGAAATTTAGCGAGCCTTTTTTGGACGAATACTTTAGCGGCGTGAAAAAAAGCTTTGAGTTTTTGGCGACTGATGCGTTAAATTTATCTCCCGAGATTTCTAATCCATCTCCAAAAATTTATCTCATAAAACGCGGCCGGGGCGAACTTCGCGGCGTCGATCAGGCGTGTAAGAGGCTAGGGCTCGTGCTAAGCTCGGCGCAGCGAAACGAATGCGCGCGCTGCCTAGAAAACGGCGCAGGCTGCGTGCTAGGCGGCAAGGTAGCCGTGGGTGCGGGCAAAAATTTTATTTTTGTGACGCCATATATCAAAGCCGCGATGGACAAGAAATTTAAAGAAGCGTGCAGACGGCTTGCTATTCCACCGATAAACCGCGGATTTTTATTTGTTTCGGGCGCGGATCTTGCGCTATTTGAGGAGATTTTATGAGCGTTTATTTTACCTCCGATCTGCACTTCGGCCACGAGCTGGTGCTGAAAAAATACCCGAATTTTAGAAAAGGCGCAAACGTAGCCGAGATGGATGAAAATCTCATCGCCGCTTGGAATGCGCTCGTTACGCCCGAGGATCTCGTCTATAATCTCGGCGACGTCTCCTTTCACAAGGATTTTGCGCACACTTGCGAGTTACTTCGCAGACTAAACGGGCGACATTTTTTGGTGCTCGGTAACCACGACGGGCGCATCGCCGCGATGAAAAATGAGCTGCTAAACGGACGCAAGGCGGACGGTAATTTTATGTTTGAGCAGATCGTGGGATATGCCTTTGTGCGCCTATCGCATAAGAGAGCGGCTCTGTCTCACTACCCGATGATCGAGTGGGCAAACTGCCATTATGGCGCGCTGATGCTCTACGGTCACCTGCACGCAGATATGGCTGAAGTTTCGGGCAGGGCGCTAAACGTGGGCTTTGATCTGCACGGCAAAATTTTAAGCGAAGACGAGGTATGGTCGTATCTGAAAGATATCCCGCCCAAGGCCCATCACGCAAGCGAGCTAGAGGGCATTAGCGAAAGCGACGACGTGGAGCAAAGGCGGGCTTTGATAGAAAATTTTTTACGCAAAATTAATCGGGATTCGTGAAAAAGATAAAATTTACGGCGCAAGACGGGCTCTTTAGGGCAAATGAGCTTAAATTTAAAAGCAAACCGTCTAAATACGGATTGATTTTACCCAGTCAAAATTCCATTATGCAACGCGAGATAAATTTAACAAAACGTAACCGCGAACAAGCAACTAAATCGTATCAAGCAAGCGCAATTGCAAAGATAAAATTTTAAAATTCTGCCTAGGTGCGGAGCGAAAAATTTGATCTAGCGGGCTTCCAGCATCGTGATTTTGTTGATGTAATCGGCGAAATTTAGATTTATCAGATTTGTTTTGATGAAGATGCGTGTGAAAATCACATAGCCGATCTCGTTGCTAAGCGTGCCATCTGAGTAGATGAAAACATTAGTGAGAAACTCGCTATTTTCGGATTTATAGAAGGTTTCGATCTGAAAATTTAAAAGCTCGTAAAATAGCTCGTCCGCATCGCTCATCGCCGCCTGCATCTCCTCGTCGATACGCATTATATCGGCGTAGAGCACGCGTTCTTGGTTGGCGACGACGAAACATGCGCGGTTATTAAATTTCAGCGCGAACATCGCCATATTTTCAAAATCGCTTTGATTTTTTAGCAAGAAGTATAAAATTTTAAATAAACTAGCGTGCGAGCTAAATTCTATTCCAAAAGTCTCATCCGCCGCCTGTGCACTTGCGCGAGGAAATTCCACGATGAAGCTATCATCGACTTTTTGATAAATGCTATTTTCTTTAATCATATAATCCTCGTTAAAATACACTCTTTGATTTTCGTCGTCTATCAGCACGCAAGAGATTAAATTTTTATCACTCAGATCCGCAAAGCCCGCCAGCGAGGTAGCCAGATCATTTTCTTGCGCTATAGGAAAGCGATCGGATTTCTCATCCAAAATTCTTTTGCCAAAGCCCAATTTTCTATAAAAAAACTCGCATGCGTCGGCACTTTTAGCGACGCCGAGGAATGATTTTGCCTTAAATAGTGCCATTTTTTCTCCTAAAATTGCAATTATACCGAAACACTATTATTTCAAACTAAAATTTAATGTCCTGCTCGGCGCTTGCAAAAAGCAGTTGCCTGATCGCCTCTTTACCCGCATCAAGGTCAAGCCCTGCTAAGCTTAGCGGTGCGCTGAGGCTATAATTTATGCGCGAAAACGGCTTTGGTAATACCATCTCGTCCCAGCTACGAAATTTCCAAAAACTGCTCGCTTCGTAATTTAGCGCGTAAATGTCTAAGTTTAGCCGCTGCGCAAGGATCACGGCGCCATCGGCAACGCTGTGAAGTGGGCCGCGCGGACCGTCGGGAGTGATGATGACGTCGGTACCGTTTTTTATCTCTTTGATCGCGCCCATAAGCGCGCGCGCTCCGCCTTTGAAACTGCTGCCGCGGATCGCACCGATGCCAAAATGCGAGATCACGCGCGTAATTATCTCGCCGTCTTTGTGATCTGAGATGATGACCTTAGCGCGCCTCTTGCTGCCGAAATCCCGCAGCCACCAGCGTCTATATGCAAAGCTCATCATCGCTAATCTTCCATGCCAAAACACGACGATGCAGGGCTTTTCGGGCAGCTTTGTGGGGGTAAATTTAACCCTGCACGTTAAAAAAATGCACCAAATCAGGATAAAAATGAGATATTCGGCGATGCGGAAAAACAGCCGCTTTTTAAGCGATAACTTTTCCATAAAGCGCCATTCTGGCGGTCTTTTCGACACGTACTCTGCGCGTTTTGCCTAACAGCTCCTCGCCGCCTTGCGCGCAGATTAGAAAATTTGAAAAGCTTCTACCACACGCAGTGCCGCTCTCTCGCAGCTCCTCGAAATACACGTCGAAAATTTTATCTTTTTGCGCCCCTGCGATCTCGTCTAAAATTTTAGCGTGAGCTCTTTGCAGCCTGCTTAATCTTTCGCTTGAAATTTCATCATCAAGCGGCTTTAAGCTTGCCGCCGGCGTGAGCGGTCTCGGGCTAAATTTAAACGAAAAAACCTGCTCGAATCTCACCGCTTCTAACACCTCCATCGTCTCAGCAAAATCATCCTCGCTCTCGCTCGGATAGCCCACGATGATGTCGGTGCTAATCGCCACGCCCGGGCAACTTTGGCGTAGCTTAAGCGCGCGGTCTAGATACCACTGCTTGGTATATCCGCGCTTCATATCGCGCAAAACCTTGCTAGAGCCGCTTTGCAGCGGCATATGCATCGATTTGCAAATTTTAGGATTATTGCAAAAAACGTCCAAAAATTTATCGTCCATATGCAGCGGATGCGGGCTAGTAAAGCGGATGCGCTTGATGCCCTCTATCTTGCTAAGCCGCATGAGCAGGTCGCTGAAGTCGATTTTTTCGTGGGCATTAGAAAAGCGCTTGCCGTAATTATTGACGTTTTGGCCGAGCAAAAATATCTCTTTGGCGCCGCGAGCAGCGGATCTTTCAGCTTCGCGCAAGATGATTTGAGCGGGGATTGAAATTTCATCGCCTCTAGTCTGCGGCACGATGCAGTAGGAGCACTTTTTGTCGCAGCCGATCATTATGTTTATGAAGGATTTATATGGCGAGCTCGCAAAATCGCCGAAGGCAAACTCGCTCTCGTCGTAGTTTATGTCCGTGCTGATAAATTTTGGCGTACGTACGGCTTGCGAAATTTTAGATACGTTTCTAGCACCCAGTACGAAATCCACGAATGGCGCGCGTTTAAAAATCTCTCCGCCCAGATGGCTTGCGGTACAGCCGCAAACGCCGATTTTAGAGCCTCTTTTTCGCGCTTTATCGAATGCTCCGATCTCGCTGAAGAGCTTATGCACGGGCTTTTCGCGCACGGAGCATGTGTTTATTAAGATCAGATCCGCGATATTTACGTCGTCGGTAATCTCGTAATCTTGCTCTTTTAGCTGCGCGATAATATGCTCGCTATCGCGCACGTTCATCGCGCAACCTAGGGTCTGGATGAAGAGGAGTTTGCTCAAAGGATATGCACCTCGTACATATACTCGTTTTCGTTCAGCCCGTATCGCACTATGCGCTGATACACGCTAAAACCCTTAGTATCGAAAAAATCCACCAAAGCGGCTAAATCTTTTTGAGAATTTTCTCTATCCAGATAAAATATTTTCTGTCCGCTCTTTTCTACTTGGGCTTGTAAATCCTCGATCTTAACGCTTTTTGGCTTAGAGGCGAGCTCCGTTCTGGCAAGTTTTAGCTGCATGATCTCTGTCTCTTATACACATCTCCGAGCCCACGAGACTACGCTGCATCTCGTAT
>UQCL01000067.1 GCA_900539505.1 uncultured Campylobacter sp.
ACATTTTTTAATATATAGTAGTTTCTCTTAAACCTACTGCATAGTCTAGCGTTTTTAAGATTTGAAATTTTTTTAAAAAATTTGAAAAACCCATGATGTAGGGCTTTTAAAAAAATCAAAAAACTAAAAATAGGGGGAAAATTTGATAGATGGTGTCCCCGACAGGATTCGAACCTGTGGCCTCAAAATTAGGAATTTTGCGCTCTATCCTACTGAGCTACGAGGACAAAATCGGCAATTTAATCGCCGATAATATTCATAACATCGTCTAGTTTTTTGTGAAGATCTTTGTCGTTGATAGGCTTTGTCATAAAGTCATAAGCACCCTTATTTAAAGCCTCTCGTTTAGCGGTCTCGTCCGTCGTAAGGACGATGACGGGGATATGAGCTATACTTTCTCTAGCGTGAAGATTATCTAAAAATTCCAGCCCATTCATCACAGGCATTACGATGTCTAATAAAATCAAATCAACGGGCTGAACTTCGAGTACGGCAAGGGCGTCCAAGCCGTTTTTGGCTTGGAGTATGGTTTGGAATTTGCCGTATTTTTTTAGCATAACTTCAAGTAGCTTTAAATTTATAGCGTCGTCATCAACCGTTAAAACTTTCAAATCTCTCATTTAAGACCTCATCCTTATATATATTTTTGTGCGAGTTTCTCAAGACCCGACTTGGTGATATTGTAACTAGCGACTTCGCTAAATAGTGGATTTTCATCGTTGTCGTTAGAAAACAGAACTAGCTTGGTCGCAGGCGCTTTTCGGCGTAAGCTCTCTAACGCCGCTAAGTCTAGCCCCGCTAGCTTTTTATCAATCAAAACAAGCTTATAACTGCCCGTAGCCGCCATAGAAATAAGCTGGTCGAAATTACCCGCAATTTCTACGTCTTTATACTGATGTTTTAATATGCTAGCAAAAATTTTACTTTCCATAATGTTTGCCTTGCATATAAGTATATCTTTTGTCGGCACACGCGCACCCTTAGCTTTCACTACGTCATCGGAAACTATACTTTTTTTAGGAACTAGCTTCATTATCGTCTTTGGCACTTTGACAGTTTTAATGACCGTCTTAGGTACCTGACGTTTTACAAGCTTTTTAACCAGCTTCTTTGTAGTTCCACCGGCAGGCGCTGCATCGGATCGTTTATCGCCGATAAAATTATCTAGCATTTGGGCTAAGATATCCTTTTTGATCGGCTTGGTGCAGTATTCGTCAAGTCCTGCTGCCATAAATTTCTCTCTATCACCTTTTAGCGCATTGGCGGTAACAGCCACGATCGGGATGTGGCGGAGATTATTCTCGTGCTCGTATTGCTTGATCTGCTTTGTAGATTCTATACCATCCATAACAGGCATCGAAATATCCATAAATATGAGATCATAGTCGTTATTGGCTTTTCTGGCTTCCAGCGCCAAAAGTCCGTTTTCGACTATCGTCAAATTCATATTAAAGCTATTTAGTGTATGCTTCATAAGCTTTTGATTGATCTCATTATCCTCCGCAATAAGGATTTTGGCGTTATATTTTCTATTGACCAAAGGTACATTTTCATCGGCAGGATTTCGCTCTACCGGCACTTCAACCTCTTCTTCGACTTCGACATCCTCTTCGACCATAATGGTTTCTTCCTGCTGCTCGTCTTCGTACACGGTAACGGGCACCTCGACCATCTCCTCTTCCTCAGGCTGCGGGATAACTACCGGTTCGACTTTTACGCTAACAGGCTCGATCTCAGGCTCTTCGACATGGTCGTTTTGAGTAGCAGGCTCCACCTTCGGAATATCTACAGGCTCTGGCTCAATACTTGGCTCTTCGGCAGGAATATTTTGAGCCGCTGGTTCTACTACTGGCGTTATCGATTCAAACTCGATATTTGAAGGTACCTGTTTAACCTCTTCAAGTTTTGGCTTGATAGGTTTTAGTTCAGGCTCAATTGTTATCGGCTCTGGCTCAACAGCGATAGGTTCTGGCTCAATTATCTTTTCAGCTGTACTTTCAGGTTCTGAAAGTTTAACATTTGAAATTTCATTTTCATGAGCAGAAACACTTGAAGTATCAGGCTTCGAAGCTTTAGCGATAGGAATTTCAGACTCGGTTTTAACGGCTACCGGAATTTCTTCTTCTACGCTTGGAATTTCAACCTTTTTGGCAGGCTCTTGCACCTTGGCGCTCGGTTTGATATCCGAAAGATCGATATCTATATCAGGAATTTCAATCTCAGCCTTAGGCGTCTCAATCTTAGCCTTTGGAATTTCTACTTTTGCAGGCTCAGCCTTTACTTCTTCTTCCTCTTTCTTAATCTTAGGAAGCTCTATTTCGATATCAGAAAGATCGATGCTAGGAGTTTCGGCTTTAGGAGCCTGGGTCTGCGACGCATGTGTTTTGAGCCCCACAAAATCATCAGGAATTTCCAAAGATATAGGCTCATCGATATCGGTCTGGACATCCTTTGTGCTTGAAGGCTCTACCTTTGGTTTTTCTGCGCGCGGGATTACTATTTCAGGAATATCAATATCGATCTTTGGCGATTCAGGCTCTGTCTTTTCAATCTTAATATCACTCATAGGCTCGATATCTATAGGCTTAATGACCGGTTCTTCTGCTTTAGGAGCTTCTTTTTTGAGCTCTTGAGCGATACTAGACTTACTAACAGCCTCCTCTTTATGCGTAGAATGAGCCTCGGCATCGTGTGTACGCCTTCTGCTTTGCAAGATAGCACGTAGCTCGTCTGCCGACGAAGTAGTAGCATGTCGTAATTCATCGAGCTTATTGATGATAGGTCTTTCTTTTACTACCGGCTCTTCCATAATCATTTCATCAAGGGCGGTAGGCTTTTCTACCTCAGCATCCAGCTTAATCTCATGCGTCTGTGGAGCAAAATCCGATCTACTTAGAGCAATTCCGGATTTTGAAATTTTATCTAGCGTCTTAACGAATTTAGTTAAATTAAAAGGCTCTGTGAGGGTAAAAATTTTAGAATTTGAAATACTAATACTTTGAAGCTCTTTTGGCTTAAGAGTCAAGATCGTAGGCATACTCAATATATCGCTAACCTCGCCGTAATTCTTAAATCTAGTGATAAGGGCATCATATTTGTTATTATTTTGCGCTGAGCGGAACTGCGCGTTCGTATTAAATATCGAAATTTTACCGCCTAGCTTGCTGATATAGTTTTTAACGATATCATTATACATCGTATCGGCGCTATCAGCTAAAAGCGCGAAATTTAATCCTTTGATGCTTTCAAATACTGCGTCCGCATCAGTCTTTTGAGTCTCTTTAAAAGCAAGGGTGAAGTAAAATCTAGTACCCTTTCCTACGGTAGATTTGACCTGAAGCTTGCCGCCCATCATCGCTACGTATTTCGACGAAATCGTAAGTCCAAGACCCGTTCCACCATATTTACGTGTGATCGTAGAGTCGGCCTGAGAGAAGGCGTTAAATACATTTGCGAGCTTATCTTCAGAAATTCCAATGCCGGTATCTTCTACGCTAAACGTTACGATCGCCTCTCCTGGAGCTTTGCTAGGCTCCCTTAAAATTTCAACTACGATAGTGCCATGCTCAGGCGTAAATTTGACAGCATTTGACATGAGGTTGATAAGAACCTCTTTGATCTTCGTAATATCGCCGTATAGGTGGTGTACGAGCGTAGGATCGATGTAAAGCAAGATGTCGATATTCTTTTCGGCAGCCTTGGCAACGTAAATTTCAACCGCGCTTTCGAAATCTTGGATAGGATTAAATAATATATCCTCAAGCTCGACCTTATTGCTCTCGATCTTAGAGACATCCAAAATGTTATTAATGATCGTTAGAAGGTTTTCGGACGATTTTTCGATGGTATCAACGTAATCGCGCTTCTCCTCATCCAAATCGGTATTTTTAAGAAGCTCCGTAAAGCCGATGATGCCGTTAAGCGGCGTCCTGATCTCATGCGACATATTAGCTAAAAAGATCGATTTTGCCTTGTTGGCATCCTCCGCAGCACCCTTTTGATACGCAATCAGATCGAGCGCATCCTCGATAAGCGAATACGCCTTATTAACACCCTCACTAGTCCTAACATCGATATGCTCGTGCTGATTCGTCAAATCGCCGATTCGGCTAAGCACGTTGCCGAGGTCGGTAACGTTCTGTCTTAAACGTCTTGTGATACCCAAGGCAAAAACGACCAAAATAGCCGCTAAAACCCATATGCCAAGAGCGATAAATAGGTTTCTTAGTCTTTGCGCTAGATAAGTATCGGCATGCGCCGCAAGCTCAGCATTGATCTTTTCAGAAATTTCGCTTAGCTTTTTATATTTAAGTGTAGTAGAGGCAAACCACTCTTGAAAAGGTACGCTATAATGTCCCTCGTCCGCTTCTTGCTGCAATGTGGCCGAAATTTTAGCAGTCTCTCTTAATGCGTTTTGAAATTCCTCTCCGTCTAGAATTTTTAAAATTGCAGCTCTAGCATCCGATTCCGGCAAGAAGTAGTAATTAGGAAGCGAACTAGATAGGTTGAAGCTAGCCCAAGTCCTTAGCTGTGCCTGATTCATAGCCTTGCTACCGATGATGTATTCGATAATATAGTCGCGCTCCGATGCGGTGGCATCCATCGCCTCATAAGTATTAAGCAACGAAACCGTCCAAACGGTGATATTTGAGCTTACAAGACCCTCTCTTAGCACTCGTTGGATTGTTTTTACATCATCGTCGAATTTTTGAAAATATGAGCTGAAAAGCTCACCGAAGCTTTTGCTTTGAGCATCGACATCCCTTCTTACCTGCGGAAGTTTGTCTAATAAACCGTCTATATCGGTCTCGGCAGCCAAAAGCTCGTCGTTACCGGTGCCGTAAGCGAAAATATCAAAAATAGTCTTTTTTACGACATTTTCGCTGATATTTTTGCTTTCTTTGTACTTTGCAAGCGCATCATCGGTTTTTTTGCGTTGACCCGATAGAAGGGTTCCCATGCCGGGGTTTCCCTCGCTACCCAAAAACGCCGAAGTGATACCGCGCTCTTTATCTACCTGTTCTACCAACGCCGCGAGATTGCTATTTTTAGCAATTTGCTGCTGCAAAATTCCTACTCTGGCGTAATCCTGCAAAGAGATAAACAAGAAATATGATGCAAACGCGAAAATCAAAAGTAACGGGATACCGCTAACAAGTCTCAAAGCACTTGTAGTATTTAAATTCATACAAAATCCTTCAAAGCGCAGCTTACGCGACGTTAAATTTTATTCAACCGGAGAAACGAAGTCGCTTCCGTCACGCTAGGCGGAGACGATTTAGCCGTCCTGCAAAGTTAATGGGTGATTTTACTAAACAAATCTTTAAATATAGCTTTTTGCGTTAGGTTTTCGTTAATGATTGTTTAAAATTTTTTCGGCGGTTTGGATATTCGTAAGCGATCTGATCTCATCGAAGCTCGCCGCATAAATGCTCTCAAAATCGCCGTAAAAGTCCAAAAGCTTCTTCAGGCTTCCCTTGCTAACGCCCAAGCTTAGCAGTTTTGAGCTTTGCAGATCGAGTTTGCGTTTGCTCTTTTGGTGAAACGAGATCGCAAAGCGGTGCGCTTCATCGCGCAGACGCTGAAAAAACTGAAGTTTTTTATCGTCCGTCGGCAGCGAAAAGATCCCGCCCTTCGTGCAAATTTTATCTTTCGCAGCCCCCTTTGCGCGGTGGGCTTTAGCGTCGATCTTCTCTTTAGAGATAGCGATTATATCGACGTTTGCTCCGACGCTGCAGATTATTTCCTCCGCCAAGTTTAGCAGAGCCGTTCCGCCGTCGATGAGCCACAGATCGGGCGCTGCAAGCTCGTCAAATTTAAGCGCGCGGCTAGTTAGATACTCGCGCATCTGATCGTAGTCGTTATTTGAGCTAAGGTGTTTGTGGCGGTAGTTTTGCCTGTTAAACTCGCCGTCTTGAAAGCTTATCATAGCTCCCACGGCCGCGGCGCCGAACATATGCGAATTGTCGAAAACTTCGATATTTACCGGCAAATTCGTAAGATTAAAATAATCCTTCAGCTCCTGCAAAAATGCGTAATCGTGCGTTTTTAGATGCTTTTTGATATTGATCTCGCAGTTTTGATATGCGATCTCGCAAATTTTACGCTTCTCGCCGATTTTCGGCGCGTAAATTTTAAAAGCTCTTTCGTGCCGCTTGGATAAAATTTCGCACACCAGATCCGCATCGTCAAACTCGTCGTAAACGTAAATTTTGGCGCACGCCACGGGAGCCGCAGCCGGGAAGGCGCTTAAGATCATCTGCTTGTAGGCGTTTGCGATATCATCGGCGCTTGGGGCTTTGCAGTTAATTATATGCGAGCTTGAGGCTGAAATTTTACCCTCGCGTATGCTAAAATGCACGGCGCAGACAAGCCCGTCGCGTGCGGCAATCGCAAAGACCTCGAAATCATCGAGCTTTGCCAGATCGACCTCAACCTTTACGTTCATCTGCCTTAAAATTTCAATCTTATCGCGGATCTGTGCGGCTTCCTCAAAATTTTCGCTCTGTGCAAGCCGCGCCATCCGCTCCAAAAGCTGCGGCACCATCTTTTGCGGATTTTTTAGAGCCGCAAGCGCGCTCTGCACGATACGAGCGTAATCCTGCTTTGAAATTTTATCCTCGCACGGAGCGGCGCAGCGCCCGATCTGATGGAACAAACAGGCCTTTTTGCCCTTGACGCAATTTTTCTTCTGCACGAGCGGAAACTGCATGTAAAGCGTCTGTAAAATTTCCTTTGCGCCGTGAAAATAGGGGCCGAAGTATCTGATGTTTCTGCCCTTTATGATCTTTCGCGTAATCTCAAAGCGCGGAAAGTCGTCGTCTAAATTTACGTAAATATATGGATAGGTCTTATCGTCGCGCAGCAAGATATTGTATTTGGGCTTTAGCTGCTTAATGAAGGAATTTTCCAGTATCAGCGCGTCGCTCTCGCTAGGCGTGACGATATATTCTAAATGCGCCGCCTCGCTTATCATCTTGGCGATGCGCGCACTTAAGCGCGGGCTCGGAGCAAGAGCGGGCGTGAAAGAAAAGTAGCTTTTGACGCGATTTTTTAAAATTTTTGCCTTGCCGACGTATAGCAGCTTGCCTGCGGCGTCGAAGTATTGATACACGCCCGGCGCGGCAGGCAGGCTCTTAATCTCCTCTATTAGCAAGGATCAGCCCTCTTATCTCTTCAAAAATTTTATAAATTTGCGGATCTTGGATTTTGTTTGCAAACTCCCCTTTTGCGCGCTCGGGAGATAAAATTTTACTGCTTCGGCGCAAATGAGCTTTATAAATTTGCGCCCTTCTTCTGCTCATCACTCTATCTGCTACGAAAAATTTTATCTCGCGCACACCGCAAAGCTCCGCCGTCTCTCTAGCGGCTACGAAGCGCTTTAATACGTCTTTTATTAAATTTATATTACTATCGCGTTTTAGTTCGCAAAGCCCCGCCGGGTGTTTCGCGGCTATCATCAAAATGCCATCTTTGACGTAGATGAAGGTGATCAGCCTTTGCCAACTAAGCGGCAAAATCGCCAGAAACTCGCCTCTTTCTCGCATCTTGGCATATAAAGGATCTTTTCTGATATGAGCTATTATTTCTCTTGCATTTTCCATAAGCGGATTTTAGCATTTTTTATCTTAGTTTTGCTTAGCGGCTGCGGATACAAAGCGCCGCCGTTTTATTCAGAAGGCGAGCAGGGCTCTAGCGTTACCGCCCAAAATACGGACGCCAATAACACGAGCGATGGTAGAGGAAGCGTTAGAATTTTACGCGATAAATAGCCTACTTTTAGCTTTGCTTTGTTATACTTTTAAAAATTTTTACAAAGGAATTTCATGCAAACGGCAGACATTTTAGTGCTGGACTTCGGCTCCCAATACACCCAGCTGATCGCTAGGCGCTTGCGCGAACAAGGCGTTTACACCGAGCTGATCGCATACAACGCACCGATCGATAAGATAAAAGCCAAAAACCCTAAAGGCCTTATTTTAAGCGGCGGACCCGCTAGCGTTTACGCCAAGGATGCGTATTTTTGCGATGATAGAATTTTTGAGCTTGGAATTCCAATTTTAGGTATCTGCTACGGCATGCAGCTCATCGCGCATAAATTTGGCGCCAGCGTCGTGCCTGCGGGTAAAAAAGAGTATGGCAAGGCTTCTTTAAAGCTGCTTCGCGCCAGCAGGCTATTTGGCGGCGTGGAGGATAACTCGACCGTTTGGATGAGCCACTCGGACAAGGTCGAGAGCCTGCCGGAGGGCTTTGAGGTGATGGCAAGCTCGGATGAGAGTGAGTGGTGCGTATTCGGCGACGAAATACGTAAAATTTACGCGCTGCAATTTCACCCGGAGGTCTGCCACAGCGAGTTCGGCGATAGAATTTTAAAAAATTTTGCCAAAGAGATTTGCGGAATAACCAGCACTTGGAATATGGGTAGCTTCGCCAAAGAGCAGATGATCAAAATAAAAGAGCGCGTAGGCAGCGCCAAAGTGCTTTGCGCGGTAAGCGGCGGCGTGGATAGCTCGGTCGTAGCGGCGCTTTTGGCGCATGCGGTGCCGCAGAGCCTGATAGCGGTTTTCGTCGATAACGGACTACTCCGCACTGGCGAGCGCAAGGCGGTAGAGGAGATGTTTAGGCTCAAACTCGGCGTGAGCTTAGACGTAGTCGATGCTAGCGAGCTATTTTTAAGCAGGCTAAAAGGGGTGGTCGATCCCGAGCAAAAACGCAAAATCATCGGCGCGACCTTCATCGAGGTTTTCAGCAAAGAAGCGGCAAAATACAAAAACGTAAAATTTCTAGCCCAGGGCACGCTCTATACCGACATCATCGAAAGCTCTGTCGCAGGCTCAAGCAAAACGATCAAAAGCCATCACAACGTAGGCGGCCTGCCTAAGGATATGAAATTTGAACTGATCGAGCCTCTGCGCGAAATTTTTAAGGACGAAGTGCGCCAGCTGGGACTCGAACTAGGTCTTTCGCGCGAAGTAGTTTTCCGCCATCCGTTCCCGGGTCCAGGCCTTGCGATCCGCATAATGGGCGAGGTAAATACGCCGAGCCTCGAGCTACTGCGCAAAGCCGACGTGATCCTGCGCGACGAGCTAAAATCAAGCGGCTGGTACAACAAAACGTGGCAGGCGTTTTGCGTGCTGCTAAACGTGCACTCCGTCGGCGTCATGGGCGATAACCGCACCTATGAAAACGCCGTGTGCGTGCGCGTGGTGGACGCTAGCGACGGTATGACGGCTAGCTTCTCGCGCTTGCCGTACGATCTGCTAGAAAATGTCTCTCGCCGCATCATAAACGAAGTAGACGGCATCAACCGCGTAGTTTACGACATCTCGAGCAAACCGCCTGCGACGATAGAGTGGGAGTAAATTATTTTTTAGTATTTACAAACATGAATAAAATTAAAATTAGTGAGAAATTTAATATTAACAATGAGGTAACGGTTTTTAATGGTGATTGTTTAAAGCTGTTGCAAAAAATACCTAATGAATTTTGTGACTTAATTATTACTTCTCCACCATACTGTATGGGAAAGGCCTATGAAAATATTCACGATGATATTGAAACATTTAAAAACCAGCAGATAACAATTTTTAATGATATTTATCGTGTATTAAAAGTCGGTGGTAGTTTATGCTGGCAAATTGGGTATCATGTAAATAAATTTGAGCTTATCCCATTAGATTTTTATATTTATCAAATCTTTGTAGAAAATAGTAAAAAATGCAAACATCCGCTAGTTTTAAGAAATAGAATAATTTGGACATTTGGACACGGTCTAAATAGTTCAAGACGTTTTAGCGGGAGACATGAGACTATATTGTGGTTTACGAAAGGAAAAGAGTATAGTTTTAATTTAGATTGTATTCGTATTCCACAAAAATATCCAGGAAAACGTTACTATAAAGGAAAAAATAAGGGAAAATTTAGTGGAAATCCATTAGGCAAAAATCCATCTGATGTTTGGGATATACCTAATGTCAAGGCTAATCATGTTGAAAAGACTGAGCATCCTTGTCAGTTTCCAATAGCAATACCACAAAGACTAATTAAGGCGTTAACTCCAACAAATGGAATAGTATTTGACCCTTTTATGGGCTCTGGAACTTCAGGGGTAGCTTCCATATTGGAAAATAGAAAATTTATAGGGTCTGAAATACAAAAAGAATATTTTAATATTGCTAAAAATCGTATTAAAGATGCTATCAATGGAGTGGCTAAAGTTAGAGAGGATGTCCCTGTAATGAAACCAGATAAAAATAGTTTGGTTGCCAAGTTGCCGGAGGAATTTAGTATAATCAGAGGAGAGGTTGCAAAATGACTAAAGAAGTAAAACAAAAAGTTAATAAACAAAAGAAAATTTTGTCAGAACGAGAAAAACTAGAAAAAGTAGACAAAACAAAAAAGATTAAATTTAGAAATAAAATAAAGTATATTTTTAATATGGCTGGCTTCACCTATATAAATACAGAAAATCAGCATATAAAGA
>UQCL01000068.1 GCA_900539505.1 uncultured Campylobacter sp.
GCAGCGTAGTCTCGTGGGCTCGGAGATGTGTATAAGAGACAGATACTGAACTATGTCAATATCATCATGATTTATAAAATCTATAATCAAAAATGTATGTAGCGTAGAGATCGGCAATAATAGGACTAAAAACGAATATACAAAAAACTTTTCATAATTTTTTACTATTATAGGCTCTTTGTCGTAATCCCTGGCTTTGGAATTCTGCTGTAAAAGCCGCTATCATGCGAGATAAAATTTTGCTGCTCTGTATTGTTTTCACGGGTAGAATTCTGAGCCGCTTCGGCTTTTAAATTTAAAGCGTCAGGATCGGAATTTAGGGTTTCAGAATTTGAAGCTTCGGAATTTGAAGATTTATAATTCAAGAATTTAGAATTTGAGACTTCAAAATTCAGGAATTCAGAATTCGAAACTTCAAAATTTAAGACTTCAGAATTCTGGGTTTCAAAATTCGGGGCCTTAAAATTTTCACCGTTAGAATTTTGTTCCAAGCCTCGCTTTGGCTCCTGATGCCGCTTTTGTAATAGCCTTTTTAGTTCCTCAAGCCTGCCTTGATCCATTTGCCGCCTTTAAATTTGATGGACGCGCCATTTTATAGCGCCGCCGCTTAAAGCTCAGTAAATTTTACCACTCGCCCGCTGCGCGCCGTTTGATCAAAATTTAGCCCTCATATCTTTTCAGCGATTTTTTATATGTTTTTGCCGCAGCGCAGCCCGCGCTCAGATAGACCTCAAACTCCTCACTAGTGAGCCTGCGCGGCTCATTTGCAAGCTTCGCCGCGCCGCTTGACATATTTGCGTCCAGATTCGCTTCATTTACGATCTCGCCCTGTCGGATTCGGTTGCTAAAGTTCGCTGCACGTGCTATTTTCGGCGCATACTTTAAAGAAAAGCTTAAATTTCGCGTTTGCAGATTTAAAATTTTACCCATGCATTTGCGCGGACCCGCGATAAAATCGCCATTTTGTATGAGCGGGGCGGCGGAGCCGAGCAGGTCGCTCTCCGCCAAGCCGTGCAAGCCGCCAGCTAAGCTGGGTAAGTAGCCCGTCAAACCCGGTAAGCCGCCCGCCAGAAGCTCTGCGCCACTTATGACGCGCAGACTTCGTACCAAAATCCCGCCGCCGCTTTGCGGGACGCTGCGAAACGAAATGTCAAAGCCGAAATTGTGAAAAAATATCTCGCCAGCCCGCGACGCGCGCTTGTAGGTGTTGCGATCCGCGCCCGTGAAATACGCCTCGATCTCCGCGAAGGCGAATTCCGCGCCGCTTACACAAAGCACATAGTTTTGCAGCAGATCGCGCATGAAATTTTCGATCTTTGCCTGCGCTTGCTCGCCATCAAACTGCGCCTGCGGCGGCTCGTCACCGAACGCAAACGCTTGTCTGACGCCCGGCTCCGACTGCAATGGACGGACGTTAAATTTTAAGTGTGCTTTCTCGGCATCAAACGGCGGCTCGGCATTAAATTTTAAAATTTCAGCTTGCTGCGCGCCGCTAGAATATGCTTGTTCGCCGCAAAATTCCGCGCCATTTTTTGATTTTAAAAGCTCGCCGTCGCTCCCGTCTCTCGCGCTTCCTGCAAGTTTATGATTTTTTGAAGAGAGCTTTGAGCCTGCCGAAATTCCAAACTCCGCCGCGTCGATTTTTGAGAAAAATTTTTCTAAATTTTCATCGCCCAGCATTTTGCTCTTCCGTAGAATTTCCTTCGCGCTTCGTCATGTCCGCCTTGCTGCCCACAGTCTCAGATTTGCCGTTGTTTGCCTCGGCGCGCGTTAAATTTCCCTCGCCGTCCGTCGCGTTCATATCACCTCGCACTAAATTACCGCCGCCGCTCGTCGTGTTTGCTTCGCCGTCTTTTGATTTGGGCGTTTTAAAACCCCAAATCTCGCAGCGATCTCCACTAAAGCCTTGGAAATAATATCTCTCGCGCTCGCTCAAGTTTTCCACTCCCTTTTCGCATACGCGCTTGATATATGCCTGGCTCGGATACATTAGCCGATTTACCGCATGGTCATCGCCGGCGTCCGCGCGCTCTATTAGTCTGGCTATACAAGCGTCATCCTCTTCGCCCTTATTGTTTAAAAAAGATTCCCAAATGTTGCAATACGCGCCATTGTTTCTTATATATAGGGCGCACAGAATAATAACTCCTACAATTAACAAAAAAATTTGACTTTTACTGGCTTTTAATTTCGCTTTATCGCCCGACATTTGGCCCTCCCGTAGAATTTATATCGCCTTTGATCGCGCCTGCTTCATCGCGGATTGCATTCGCACCTTCGCGCGTTAAATTTCCATCGCCGCTCGTCGTGTTTGCTTCGCCGCCCTTTGATTTGGGCGTTTCAAAGCCCCAAACTTCGCAGCGATTTTGGGTGTAGCGCTCGAAATAATATCTCTCTCGCTCGCCTAAGTTTTCCACCCCCTTTTCGCATACGCGCTTGATATACGCCCTGCTTGGGTATCTTAGTCTGCTTTCCGCAAAGCCGTTTCCGTCGTCCGCTCGTTTTATCAGCTTGGCGATACAAGCGTCATCCTCTTCGCCCTGTTTATCAGAAAAGAATTCCTCCATATTACAATACATACCGCCGCTGCTTATAACTCCATAAATAATAAAAACTCCCGCAATTAGCATAATAAAAATTTTACTTTTACTAGTTTTCAAGTTCGCCCCCTTCGCGATTAAATTTTGATTTTTTCCGCAGATTTACGATTTGCGGGCGGATCGTAAACTCGCTCACGTTGGACTTCGTGCGCAGAATTTGCAGCACAAAATTTGCGATCTCCCCCGCATCCACGAAGCTAGCCTCATCATCTGCAGGCTCGAAGCTCAAATCCTCGTAAAACGGCGTTTTGGTGATGTCCGGGTTGATGCAGCTTACCCTGATCTGCTTGCGCGCCTCCTCGAAAAGACAGAGCAGAAACGCCCGCAGCCCCGCCTTACTCGCGCTGTAAACCGCGCTAAATCGGCTCACTCGCAGCGCCTCGATCGAGCTAATGCCGATGATATGGGTGCGGTTGCGCTTTAAATTCGGCAAAAGCGCGCGCGTAATGATGATGTTTGCGGCGAGATTTACGTTTAAAATTTTTAAAATTTCGCTCTCGCTCATCGCTTCAAGCGGCGCAAATTTCGCCGTACCCGCGCATAAAATCAGCGCGTCAATACCTTGCGCCGCAGCCAGCGCGCGGCACTCCTTCGCCAGCGCGTTCGTATCCTCGAAGCGCGAGCCTAGCGTTAAAATTTCATAGCCGTTTTGTCGCAAAAGCTCCGCAACCGCGCCGCCGATACCGCCGCTTGCGCCCGTGATCAATGCTTTCATCTTTTCTCCTTTAAATTTTTATGCCGCTTCGGCGCGTTAAGCTTAGCGCGCCGAGTAAATTTCTCTACGCTAAATTATTACCCGCTGTGTCCGCCGCCAAATTTGCGCGGCCTAAACAATCCGCGTCGCGACTTCGCCGGGTAAAATTTTAAATTTAGCCCGCGGCATTTTGCTGTGCGAGCGTTTTGTAAAATTTCATCGCCGCTCGCTGTGCCCGCCCCGCGCGATTTATAAAATTTAATTTTATAAAGCCGGGTGTGGTGCTAAATTTTAACCGCTTGCTCGCCGCAAATTTCGCGCTGTATTCTCGGCGTCAAATGCGAGCCGGCACAGACCGTGACGTCTGCGGCAAACAGCGCGTCTAGCGCCGCCGTATCTTTGCGAAATACGCCGCCTTCATCGCCTCCTCAAACGCGTCGTTGCTTTCGTACTCGTGCCCCAAGACCTCGCGCCACAGGCTCGCATCCTCCATGCAGAGGTAGAAAAACACCCGCTCCCGCCACGGCGAGAGCGCGTCCGCGGCAAATTTAAAAAGCTCGCGCTTGATCTGCAGCGGATAAGACAGCTTGCCGTTCGCGTCCGTAAGGGGCATCTGCAGAATTTTGCTCCGCAGCCCGCGAGAGCGCAGCTTCTTGACGACGGGCTTGATGAAAGTAAGCGTGCCGAGAGAAACCATCGCGACGCCGCCTGGATCGAAGCTGCGCAGCAGCCGCTCAAAAAGCGCACCGTAATCGTTTTGCCATCCCTCGTACCAAACCATCGGGTGGAGGTGAAAGCCCACCAAAATGCCGCGCGCCGCGAGCGCTTCTGCCGCCGCGAGCCGCGCATCCAGGCTCGCGCTTAGATGCTCCTCGTTCGCTATGATCGCGGGCGTATTTAGCGAAAAAGTGACGATGAGGTTGCGCGGGATCTCGCGCTGCAGGAAAAAACGGATATTGTTCGACTTGCTTTTAAGCTCCAAAATCACGTTTTGATGCCGCGCCGCAAAATCGCATAATGCGCTTAAAATGCCGAAGCGATCGCCCCACATGAGCGAGTCGGAGCTCTGTCCCGTGCCGATGTGGTAGCTGCGCGCGGGATCGAGCCGCAGGCGCGCTAAATTTGTCGCGAAATTCTCGTCAAAGCCGATTTTTCCGTGCTTGTAAAAGGAGCCGATCGCGCAATAGGAGCAGTCAAAACCGCACGAATTGACCGCATCGAGCGTTAGTAGATTGCAGCAGCGCGTGTTTTCGCTCGCGACCGGACAGCGCCCTAGAGCGATACGGTCTGCGCGAAAGGAGGAAATTTCAAATTTTTTCGGCGCGTAATCGCTTTTGAAGCTCGCGTACGAGTGCGGGCGCGACTTAAGCTCAAGCCAGGCCTCGCGCACGAAATTAAAAATTTGCTCGCCGCTCGGGGCTTCCCCTGCTTTATTAAATTTGGCTTTATTAAAATTTAGCCCGCACTGCCCGTCCGCAAGCAGCTCATAAACGAGCGCCTCGTCCCACGCCTCAAAATCGCTCGCAAACTCCGCTAGCTGCTTTTTCTGCTGAAATGAAAAGTGAAATTTCTCAAATAGCGCGCCCAAAAACGCGCTTGATCGCTCTCCCAGATTCACGCCAAACTGCGCGCCTAGCTCCTTTTTTGCCTCCGTCATCTTGCTCCGTTTCGTTAAAATTTTGCAAATTATACTTAAATTTCGCGCGCCGTCACTGAAAATCGTTGAAATTTCAGATCGCGCCGCAGAATAGTCGCTCGAAATAGAAGGCGTAAGCTAGCGTAATAGCGACGTTTAGGATCAAAATTCCGCCGAGTATGAGCTTTTGCGGGATTTTTTTGACGCCCGTTCGGTAGTAATACGGCAGGGCGCAGAAAAACGCGGGCAGCACGAGCAGAGCGATGCCTAGCGGTATGCCGGTGCCGCCGGTGCCTATCTCGGCACTGCGCACAAACTGCGCCATGGCAGGGAATTTAAGGGCGGCGAAAATGGTCGCCGCAAAGAACAGTTGCACGCAGACGCAGTAAAATAGGTAGCGCGCGCCTATTAAAGCGTCTTTTAGCCATAGCCCGATACAGGCAAATGCGAGCAAAAGGGCTAAAAAGACTAGCGAGGGCAGATCGGCAAACAGATCCGCCACGGCATACGCGCAAACCGCGATGCATGCGCACGCCAAGAGGGTAAAATGCAGATAAGAGCCTTTTATTTTCATCGTTTCTCCTGCGCCTCCTCAATACCTTTAAATTCCGCGATGCATCGGCATATGAAGCCGAAATTTATCTCTCGGTTCGGTTTTTTGCGTACGCATCCATAGTTAAATTTCGCCCTTTATCGCGGCGCGGATTTGCGGCAGGCGCGCCTTTACGAGCTCATAGACGAAGCCTTTGCTAAGCCGCTCACCGTGCAGATGATCGCTTACGATCTTCATCATCGCCCACGGTACGCCCGCGCGCTCGCAAGCACCCACGAAAAGCGCGCTCTCCATATCGTAAAGCGTAACGCCGCGATTTGCACGCTCGCAAGTAGCGCCTTTTGCCGTGCACAGCGTATTTTGTGCAGCTCGTGCTGCGGTATTCGTCGCGACGCTGTACCCACCTACCGCGATTTGTGAGGGTTTTACGCTCGCTAAATTTTGCGCCTCGACCTGCGTCGCGCTTTGTGCCGCAGTCTGAGACGTGCCTTGCGTGAAATTTTTTGTATCTGCCGCGCCGTTCGTTCCTTGCGTTGGGGCTTGTGCGTTTATCTCGCCGCATGTCTCGATTTCTTCGATATTTGCCTCATCGGTCTGCTCCGCTTCGTTTAAAATTTTAGGCTCGCTCACGCAGATTAAATTTGCCCGCAGCTTGCCGTCCAAACTCGCGCCGCAAAATTCCCGCTCGCAAACGTTTTTAAATTTAGAAGCTTGCTCGCCGCTCCCCATTGCCTGCGAGCCATAAAGCTCCGATCCGTCCTCGCCGCAAAATTCCTGCGCTGCCGTACCGTCAAAGTAAAACGCCTCGCCGATTTGCACGCCTTTATCCGCGCAGCCGCAGACACCTATGTTTAGCGCAAAGTCCACGCGCCGCGAAAGTAAAATTTCACCGAAGCGCTCTGAATTTCGCGCGGAGATAAAATCTAAAATTTTAAAATTTTCAGTCGTATTTTGCGCAGAACCGACCTCTGCATCGCCGCCGCAGAGCGCGCCCGCATCCGAAGAATGCTTAAATTTTACGTCCGCGCCGCGTCGATCCTTGCGAAGCTCGCGCCCGAATTCCGCGTCTGTATCGGCACGACGAACAAATTCCGCGCCGGGTTCGCTCTTAAATTCTATTTCTATGCCGCCTGCAGCGCCCGCTTCAAATTTAGCCCCAAACCTCACGCCGCAGATATATAAAAGCATCTGCTCGCTTGCGAATAGATCGCCGCCGCGAGTAAGTTTAAAACTCTCGATTATCGCTTGGGCTTCGCAGCGCAAAGCCGTGCAGATTAGTATCATCGCCGCCCCTTCCAAAAGCGCAATTTTAACAATTTGAGCTATAATGTAAGATTAATTTGGCACAAAAGGGCGAAAATGAACGATCTCATCACCATCACGGGCGCGCGCGAGCACAATCTGAAAAATATAAATTTGCAAATTCCAAAGGACAAACTCGTCGTTTTTACCGGTCTTAGCGGCAGCGGCAAGAGCACGCTGGCGTTTGATACGCTATATGCCGAGGGGCAACGCAGATATGTCGAGAGCCTAAGTAGCTACGCGAGACAGTTTTTAGACCGCGTAGGCAAGCCCGACGTCGATAAGATCGACGGTCTGACGCCTGCGATCGCGATCGATCAAAAAACGACGTCGAAAAACCCACGCTCGACGGTGGGCACGATTACCGAAATTTATGACTATCTGAGGCTGCTTTATGCGCGCGTCGGGGTGCAGCACTGCCACAAATGCGGCAAGCCGATCTCAAAGATGAGCTCCAGCGACATCATCGCCGAGATCATGAAGCTGCCGCGCGGCGCGAAGGTGATCTTGGGCGCGCCCTTGGTGCGCGAGAAAAAGGGCAGCTTCGCCGATATGTTGCAAAGCTTGCGCGAGCAGGGCTACGTGCGCGCTCAGATCGATGGCGTGCTGGTGCGGCTGGACGAGGAGATCGAGCTGAGCAAGACGAAAAAGCACTCGATCAAGGTCATCATCGACCGCACGACCATCGACGAGGAAAATTCCATCCGTATCGCAAGCGACGTTGAAAAGGCGCTCAAGCTCAGCTTCGGCGAGCTTGAGGTGGAGATCGCAAACGCCGCCGAGCTTGGGCTCGCGCAGAGCCTGATCCACTACAGCGAGCATATGGCGTGCTTTGATTGTAAAATTTCATTCAAGCCGCTCGAACCGCTCGCGTTTAGCTTCAACTCTCCAAAGGGCGCGTGCGAGAGCTGCGACGGGCTAGGGATAAAATTTAGCCTCGATCTGGGCAAGATCATCAACGAAAACGCCTCGATCGAGGGCGGCGCGATCAAGGTGATGTCGGGATTTAACAAGAGCTATTACTATAAATTTCTGCTCGGGTTTTGCGAGGCAAACGGCATAAACGTTAAAATCCCGTATGCAAATTTAAGCGAAGAGCAAAAAAAGCTGATCCTCTACGGCAGCGTCAAAGAGATCGATTTTTACTGGAAAAAACACAAGCTCGTGCGAAAATTTGAGGGCGCGATCAAATACGCCTACGATCTGCTCAAAAACGAAAGCGATCTGGACGATTATATGAGCGAAAAAATTTGCCCTGACTGCGGCGGACTGCGCCTGCGCCCCGAAAGCCTCGCCGTAAAGGTCGCAGATAAGGGCATCGGCGACGTGATAAATATGAGTATCGCAGACTGCGTGGAATTTTTCAGCGATAAAAAGCGGTTTTCAAATTTAAGCGAAAAGGACGCGCAGATCGCGGCGCCGATCCTAAAAGAGATCAACGAGAGGCTGTTTTTCTTAAAGGACGTGGGGCTTGGATACCTCACGCTTGGGCGCGATGCGCGCACCATCAGCGGCGGCGAGGCGCAGCGTATCCGTATCGCAAGCCAGATCGGTTCTGGTCTTAGCGGCGTGATGTACGTGCTCGACGAGCCTAGCATCGGGCTTCACGAGCGCGATACGCAAAAGCTCATCAAGACGCTACGAAATTTACAGGAAAAGGGAAATTCCGTAATCGTCGTCGAACACGATAAAAAGACGATCGAGGCGGCGGACTTCGTCGTAGATATCGGCCCTGGAGCGGGTAATCTAGGCGGCGAGGTCGTATTTGCCGGGGACGTCGCGCATCTGCTTAAAAGTAATACGCAAACCGCGCTGTATCTGAACAACCAAAAGGAGATAAACTACCAAAAGCACCGCAAGCAGGAGCTTTGGCTAAGTATCAAAAACGTAAATATCAATAACATCCACGGCCTTTGCGCAAAATTTCCGCTGCGAAATTTAGTCGGCATCACGGGCGTTAGCGGCAGCGGCAAGAGTTCCTTGGTGCTGCAAACCATACTGCCTACCGCGCTTGAGGAGCTAAATCGCGCCAAAAAGGTGCACGCGGTAAAGGGCGCTAAAATTTCCGGGCTTGAGAGCCTGGATAAAGTGATCTATCTGGATCAAACCCCGATCGGACGCACCCCGCGCAGCAATCCTGCGACCTATACGGGGGTGATGGACGAGATCCGCGCTCTTTTTGCCGCGACGAAAGAAGCGCAGCTGCGCGGATACAAGATCGGCCGCTTCAGCTTCAACGTCAAGGGCGGGCGCTGCGAAAAATGCGCGGGCGAGGGCGAGATCACGATCGAGATGCACTTCCTGCCCGATATCAGCGTCGTCTGCGACGTCTGCCACGGCACGAGATACAACGCGCAGACGCTTGAAATTTTATACAAAAACAAAAGTATAGCCGACGTTTTGGCGATGAGTATCGACGAGGCGCTCGAGTTTTTCAAAGCCGTGCCTAAAATTTATCAAAAGCTAAAGACGCTTGCAGACGTCGGGCTCGGCTACGTTTCGCTGGGCCAGCCCGCCACGACGCTTAGCGGCGGCGAGGCACAGCGCGTCAAGCTCGCCAAGGAGCTAAGCCGCACCGATACGGGCAACACGCTCTATATCCTGGACGAACCAACCACGGGACTTCATTTTGCAGACGTAGATCGCCTGGTAGCGGTGTTACATCATTTGGTCGATCTGGGAAATTCCGTCTTTGTGATCGAGCACAATCTGGACGTCATCAAAAACTGCGATTACATCATCGACATGGGGCCCGAAGGCGGCGAGGGCGGCGGACAGATCATCGCTTGCGGCACCCCAGAAAAGCTAGCGAAAGATTTCAAAAAGACCGGTAGCTACACGGGGGAATTTTTAGCGCAGGAGCTAGCGGCGATGAAGAGCGCAAGCAAAAACAAGCGAGGTTAAAGCGCCTTATAGGGGGCAAGAATGGATCAAAGCAGGCTTGAGGAATTAAAAAGGTTACTAAATGAGCGGCGCGGCGATGCAAAGCAAAACCGCAGCAAGGAGCTTAATGTCAAAAATTCTAAAACTGAGAATTCTGAAACTGAAAATTCCGAAACTTCGAATTTTAAAGCTCAGAATTCTGAAGTCTCAAATTTTGAATCCCAGGATTCTGAAGTCTCAAATTCTAAACTTTCAAATTTCGAAACTTCAAATTTCGAAACCCTAAATTCTGATCCTGACGCTTTAAATTTAAAAGCCGAATTAGAAGCCGAAGCGGATCATAATTCTGCCTGTAAAAACAGCATTGAGCCGCAAAATTTTATCTCAAATGACGGCGGCGCCTTGCAACAAAATTTCAAAGCTAGAGATTACGATAAAGAGCCGATAATCATCAAAGACCATACATATTATGAATTTATGATTTATCAATTTCCGGCGCTACTGATAGGTTTTATTATATTTTTGACTTTTGCTACCATAGTAAATCCCGTCAGTCTTAAGACTTTTCGAATGCTTCCGTCTATATTGGTTTCATTGTTGACCGTAATTAGGGACAAAGACGGCATGTATTTTGAGTTTAAAAGTGATAAAATTCTGTATTATTACAAAAACAAAATCCGTAAAATTTTCGAATTAAATAGTATAGGTGCGATGATAATTAG
>UQCL01000069.1 GCA_900539505.1 uncultured Campylobacter sp.
TGTATAAGAGACAGAAATTCATACTTATTACGTTAGAATGTAGGAAAAAATTTCAAAGGATAAAATTTGATCAGATCGCTTATTTTAATGGCGTTTTTTCTTTTAGGTTTAGGCGCCGAGCCCCTAAAACCCTCCGATGCGTTCAAGCTTAACGCGACGGCGCAAAGCGGTAGCGTAACGTTAAGCTTTGATATCGCGGACGGGGTCTATCTCTATCAAAACGAGATAAAAATTTTCATTGGCGGCGCGGAGGTGACGAATTTAATAAATCTGCCCGCCGCGACCGAATACAAGGATTATAAAATTTATGAGGGCAAATTTAGCATCGCCGTGCCTTTAGGCCTCGTGCTTGCAAACACCGCAGACAGCGATGATTTCGTGCTTAACGGCGATTTTTTGGGCTGCACGAAATCGGGCTTTTGCTATCAGCCGCAGCAGTTCGGCTTTAGCTTCAAGCGTGCGACGAAGGGCTATGAGATCAGCAAAATTTCAAACTCCGAACTGAAAAAATATAGAAAAGGCGCAAATTACGCGCAGATTTCTGCCGCAGACAGCGCACAAGGCGGGGCTGTAAATTTTAAAAGCAATGCCGCAGCTTCGGGCGCAGAGGCAAATTCCTTGGCAAGCTCGCACGCAGCGGGGAATTCCGCGGCAAGCTCGGCTGAAAACACTGCTGTAAATTCCGATGAATCCTCCGCTCACAAAAATCCACGCGGCGCAAATCCCATCTCCGAACAGGATAAAATTTTAAACGTTCTTGGCGGCAAAAGCTTCATCGCGGCGATCGCGCTGTTTTTTGGTTACGGCGTGTTGCTTTCGCTAAGCCCTTGCGTCTATCCGCTCATCCCGATCCTCTCGTCGATCATCGTGGCGAAAACTTCCTCGAAGCCGAGCGCGAAAAAAAGCCTCGCCGTAAGCCTCGCGTATATTCTCGGGATGGCGAGCTCGTATGCGATTTTAGGAGCTTTCGTGGCGGTTTTCGGGCAAAATTTACAGGGCCTGCTGCAAACTCCGCCCGCACTGATCCTAACCTCGCTGATATTCGCTGCGCTCGCGTTTTCTATGTTTGGATTTTATGAGATCCGCTTGCCTGCGCGCTTTCAGAGCTTTTTAAATAGCAAAAGCGAAAATGCTGGCGGCCTGATCGGAGTTTTTTCGATGGGGCTTATCTCGGCGCTCGTCGTATCGCCGTGCATCTCCGCTCCGCTTGCAGGCGCGCTCGTTTACATCGCGGGCAGCGGCGACGTTCTGCTGGGTGCGGCGGCTCTTTTTGCGCTTGGGCTCGGAAGCGGCGCACTGCTGCTTGTGGTGGGGCTCGGCGGCGCATTGCCTAGGCCGGGAGCTTGGATGGAGGCGGTGCCTAAAATTTTTGGCTTTTTGCTGCTTTTTACGGCTGTGTGGATTTCGCGCACGCTCATCGGCGAAAATTTAAGCCTGCTGATTTATGCGGTTTTGGGCGCGATTTTCGCAGGATTTTTGGGGCTGTTTGACGGCGGCGCGAGCGGGATAAAGCGCGCTTTGGCCCTTATAATCGCGCTATATTCGGCGCTGCTACTCGCGGGCTTTGCCAGCGGCGCGAGAGATTTTTCCAGACCGCTTGGTAATCTAATCCCGCAAAGCACGAGATATTCCAGCGGCGGTTTGGGCGGCGAGAGCTTGCAAGCGGGCGAAATTTTTCGCGTTAAAAATTTAAGCGGCGCACATTTTTCGTTTGTGCACGATCTGGCGCAGCTGCGCGGCGAAATAGAAAATTCCAAAAAGCCCGTGATAGTGGATTTTTGGGCTAGCTGGTGTAAAAATTGCGAGCAGAGCGAGCGAGCGTTCGCAGATCCCGCTCTTGCTGGCGCTCTTGATAAATTTAGCCTTTTAAAGATCGATCTTAGCGAAGATAGCGAGCAAAATAGGGCGATAAAAACGCATTTTAACGTATTCGGCCCGCCTACGATTCTGTTTTTTAAAGAGGGCGCCGAGATTGCGAACCTGCGCCAGATCGGCAGCGTAAATTCCGAAAAGCTGGCCGAAATTTTAACCGAAATTTAGTGAAATTTAGATAGATTTCAAACAAAATTTAGTTTTAAGGATTGCGCGATGATAAGCAAAAATAGGGCTACGAAAGAGACTAAAATCGAGCTTGAGCTTGAGCTTTACGGGCGCGGCGCAGCGCAGATACAAACTGGCATCGGTTTTTTCGATCATATGCTTGGCGCGTTTGCCAAGCACGCGTGGATCGATCTGAACCTACGCTGTGAGGGCGATTTGCAGGTCGATTTTCACCACAGCGTCGAAGACTGCGGCATAGTGCTCGGAAGCGCGATCAAAGAGGCGATCTATCCCGCGCAAAATATCGAGCGCTTCGGCGATAGCGTCCTCGTGATGGACGAGGCGGCGGTTTCTGCGGCGCTTGATTTTTCCAACCGCGCGTTTTTGGTATTTGATTGCCCGAGCCTGAAGCGCGGCAAGATCGGCGAATTCGACGCCGAGCTCGTGGAGGAATTTTTCCGCGCTTTGGCTTTCAACGCAAATTTAACGCTGCATCTATGCCAGATTCGAGGCGAAAATCTGCATCACGTCGCAGAAGCCGCGTTTAAGGCGCTCGCCGTCGCATTTCGTCGCGCGATAAGTATCAACGAGCGCGCTGGCGTGCCTAGCACTAAGGGCGTTTTATAGCGGTAGAGGGGCGTTAAATTAAAAACGGAAGCTAAATTTAATAAATTTAGCAATTCGTGGTTTTGTAATTTTATCGGCGTTTGAAATTTTACTCTCGCCGCTGCTTGAAATTTGCAAAATTTCGCTTTTGTTCGGGCGAGGATCGCCGCTTTATTAAGATCGCTTGCTCTAGCGTATTTGCGCTTGTGCTCTTGCTTGACGGGCGCGTAAATTTAATCGGCGCGCTAAAATGCTGCTTTGTACATTAAAATTTAAAGGTAAAAAATGAATATTTTCGGATCGCTTATGGAGATTTTAAATGTGCTGTTTTTGATCTGCTTTGTTTGGCTTGTCGCGTGCTTGATTAAATTTATCAGATCAAAAGATGAGCCGGAGCGCCATAAAAGAGATAAAAAATTTCTAATTATTTCGATGGTTGTGTTTGCATGCGCTTTTGCTCCATTCATATATTCTCAGTGGCTATTTGATCCTTTTTCTACACTTATCTTGGTTTTTACCGGGCTGCCGGTAATTTCGTTCATTTGGCTAATTGTAAGTTTAGTAAAATTTATTAGATCTGCTAAAAGCACGGCTGAGCGCCGTAGAAGAATTAGAAATCTCTTGATTCTCTCCGCGTTTTTATTCATAATCTTTTCAGCCGCCTTAATAGGCTTTTTATGGCTGCTTAACAACGCACTTGCGCATATGTGAGATACAAAATGAGCGATGAAATTTTTCAAAAAACGATCGCCGTAATATTTACGGCTTGGGCGATCAGCGTTTGCGCGCTAGTCGCAGCGGCGCTGTATCTGCAGAGCAAATGCTCGATCATCTCCTATATCGCAAACGGAAACTAAGATGAAGCGTGCAATTATCGCCATTTTTCTGGTGTTTATCTTGGCGGCTTTCGATTTTGCGTTTTACCGCCTCGTCGTGAAGCGATACGTAAATCAAAGCAGCGCCGAGATGCAGGCCAAATCGATCGAGCTACATAAATTTCTGCCGTTTGATGAGGGCTCGCAGATCGTGCGCGTTAGCTCCAGTTTAAAACTTAGCGGCGATCTGCCGATAATCGACGGAGCAGCGGCTTTGTATCCCGTCTTTTCGGCATTCGTCGCGGCGAGCTATCCGAAGGACAGCGTGGAATTTGACGGGCGAAATTTCACGAATGCTAGCAGGCTCAAATTTAGCAACACTCGCGGCGCATACAAGGCCGTAAGCGACGGCGAGGCGGATCTGATATTCGTCGCCGCCCCTTCGAAGCAGCAGCTTGATTACGCGCGAGAAAAGGGCGCAAATTTACGCTTCGTGCCGATCGGGCTGGAGGCGTTCGTCTTTATCGTAAATGCAAATAACAAAGTTTCAAGCTTAAGCGTGGATCAGGTGCGAGGAATTTATTCGGGGCAATATAGCGACTGGTCGCAGCTCGGCGGCGAGCGCATGCGAATAGATGCCGTGCAGCGAAACGCGGGCAGCGGCAGCCAGAGCGCATTTTTGAAATTTATGGGCGAGACGCAGCCTAAGCGCAAGATCACGGGCTTTTTCGGCAGTGCAATCGGCTTTTCGTTTCGATACTACGTCGAGGGGATCGTGCAAAACGGCGGCGTGAAGATGCTTAGCCTAAACGGCGCGTATCCGAATAAAGAAAATATCGCTAGCCGCAAATACCCGCTCGTAGCCGAAATTTACGCGGTTTACGACGAAAATAACAAAAACGAAAATATCCGCATCTTGATAGATTGGATCCTTTCGCCGCAGGGGCAAAGTATCATCGAAAATAGCGGCTACGTGCCGATTAAGGGCTAAGATCGCAGCTTAAATTTATACGGCGTTTGCCAAAAATTCAGCCAAATTTCGTTAAAATCATAAAATTTCAAAAAACGGAAAACAAAGTGATAAAGATCATATTTTTAGACGTAGACGGCTGCCTTAGCGACGGCGGGCTGTACCATTCAAACGGCGGCGAAGAGATGAAGAAATTTAACGTAAAAGACGGGTTTGGCATCCAGGAGTGGCAACGGCTGGGGCTAAAGGTCGCGATCATCACCGGCAAAAGCTCGCAAATCGTCGCAAACCGCGCGCGCGAGCTAAAGATCGATACGCTCTTTCAAGGCGAAAAAGATAAGCTCTCAAGGGCGGAGCAAATTTTAAAAAATTTTAACCTAAGCTTCGATGAGGCCGCTGCAATCGGCGATGATATAAACGACGCGAAGCTTTTAAATGCGGTCGCGATCAGCTTCAAGCCCGCCGATGCGCTAAGCTCGCTAAAAGCGGACGTCGCGCTAAGCAAAAACGGCGGCTGCGGCGCAGTGCGCGAGATGATCGAAATACTCGTCGATAAAAACGGCATGCGCGAAGAGTGGAATAGTAAATGGCTGTAGTTTCGAAAGCGCGCGTGAGAGAGCCTGCGAGAGGCGAAATTCCGCGCAGATCAAAGAGGACCGAGCGATGGTGATAAAAATTTTCTACGTCGCGATTGCGATCTTTTGCGTCGCGATGGTGTTTTTAAGCGTGCAGACGCCGTATTTTAGCGATATGTTTAGACAGGATCTAAGCATTGCGAATATGGAGATGAAAAAGATCGTCGATTATCAGATCGGCGAGCGCGTGGATGCTAAATTTACCGCGGACGGCGGCACTCGCTATAAGGATCGCGACGAGTTTGTAAATTTTAAAGCCGAGGAGATTGGCGCGGATCTAAATCACACTTTGGTTTCAAAGACCGCGACGCGCGCAGGCGAGCTGATAAAATTTAACGGCGACGCGCACTATGTAAATAGCAGAGGCTTTGATTACACGGCGCAGGAGATCATCTACGATACGAGCAGCAAGATCGTCCGCTCCGACGTGCCGTACGTGTTGCGCCAAGGCGGCGACCGCATTACGGGCGCAAGCATCAGCTACGATACTAAAACCAAACAAACAAACTCAAAAGGAATCCACGCATGGTATTTAATAAAAGATCAAAACTCCACAAACTAATACTTTCAGCCGCGCTAATTGCGGGCTTTGGCGCGACTACTCTTAGCGCCGCGCAGGAGCAGGTCGAGGTCACGGCGGATAATTTTTTCGCCGACGAGATCAAACAGATCAGCGTCCTAACCGGCAACGTCCGCATCAAAAAGGGCGCTTACGATACGCTAAATTCCGACAAAGTGACGATCTATTTCGACGCCAAGCGCCAGCCTACCAAATATGTCGCGACGGGAAACGCAAATTTTAAAATTTTACTCAATCAAAAGCATTATGACGGCAAGGGCGGCGTGCTGACCTACGATCCGACTATCGAGGCTTACACGCTCGAAAACAACGCCTATCTGCACGAAGCCGAAACCAAAAAGGAGGTTTACGGCGATAAGATCATCGTAAATCGCCAAAAGGGCACCTACGAAGTAAAGAGCGGCGGCGGCGAGAAAAAGCCCGTGCGTCTGATCTTTCAGGTCGAAGATCAAAACAAATGATCTATCCTAGCAGCGCGCAGTTTATCACCTCCGCCGCAAATATCGCGGGTGCACCCGAGTTTGCGATGAGCGAAGTGGCGTTTTTGGGGCGTTCCAACGTCGGCAAAAGCAGCCTGATAAACGCTCTAGTAGGGCGCAAAAATCTAGCCAAATCAAGTTCGACGCCGGGCAAAACGCAGCTGATAAATTTCTTCGAGGTTAAATTTAAACAAAAGCTTGCCGTAAGTACGGACGGCTCGCAAAATGAAACGTCGCCCGATCTAGCAAACAAAGAGGCTTTAAGCTCGGCTGCGAATTGCGCGCAAGAGCGCGCGGACGCTGCGGCGTCTGAGCTAAATTTAAAGCAGGATGCTATTTTAAATTTAAAAAGCGTTTCGGCGGATTTTGGATCGGATCGCGAGGCGGATCTTACGGCAGGTTTTGCGCCGAATTCAGCGCAAAGCCCCGAATTAAATTTTACAGATAGATCCGCGCTAAGCTTAGCGGCCAACCCCGCTTTTTCGGATCTTGCGAGCTTGGGTGAAAATATCTCTTTGATCTTCGTGGATCTGCCCGGGTTCGGGTATGCCAAGGTTTCTAAAAAACTGCATTATATCTGGCAAAAAAATCTCGACGAATTTATCAAAGAGCGCCTAAATATCAAGCTTTTCGTCCATCTCATCGACGCGAGACAGTTTGATCTCGCGATAGATAAAAATTTGCAAAGCTATCTCGCTAGTTTTCTGCGCGGCGATCAAAAGGTCGTGAGGCTCTACACCAAAGCCGACAAGCTCAACCAAAGCGAGCGCGCAAAGCTTTTGAGGCACGATCCGCAGGCGGTTTTGGTCTCTACGCTAAAGGGCAGCGGGCTTGCAAAAGCGCGCGAGATCATCGTGCGCGGGGCGTTTGGATTATGAAATTTCTAAATTTAAATACGCAAAATTTCGCGGCGCAGAATTTCAAAATAATTAAATTTAGCGTATATAAAATGCGCCGCCAAGATCGCGCAAAGATTAGGGAAAATTTTAGATGATACGGCTAAAAAAGGCGCGCCTTTGCGACATTTCGCGTATGCAGGAGCTCGTAAAAGAGGAAGTGCAAAACGGCGTAATCTTGCCGCTTGAAAGCGATGAGATCGCTGCGAATATCCGCTCATACGTGCTTGCGTTCGGCTGCGATTCTAAGGCGGATACGAGCTTTGATTCTAAAGAGAATTCCGATTTAAATTTAGCGCGCGATGTCGATTTAAATTTAATCCAAAGCTCCGCCGAAAATTTTGCCGAAATTACTTCTGAAAATTCCGCCGAAAATGCCGCGGGCAATTTCGCGTCGCAAAGAGCTACGTCTCAAAATAGCGCGCTGCAAGCTGTATCTCAAATGGGTCGCGCGCAAGCCGGCAAAGAGCAAATTTTGCGGAGCGAATATTCACAAAACGCGGGCATTTTTCAGAACGATCTTTCGCAGCTTTGCGAATCGCAGTCCGCAAAAGATGCCGAAATTTTAGCGGGCTTTGCTTCGCTTAAAATTTTTAACGCCGATCTTGCCGAGGTGCGCTCACTCATCGTCGCTCCGCAGTTTCGCAGGCAGGGCATTGCCAGAGCTATCGTAAACGAGCTGCTCGGCGAAGCGAAATTTTACGGGCTAAAAAGCGTATTTACGCTCACCTATCAAAAGGAATTTTTTGAGCGTCTGGGTTTTATCGAAATCCCAAAGGACGAGCTGCCTGCGCAAAAAATTTGGGCCGATTGTATTAAATGCAAAAAGTTTCCGGTATGCAACGAAATCGCACTTATCTATACGTTATAGCGGACACGCTTTTTAGCGCGGGGGTTCTTTTTTACCTGCTTCTAAGTGCGGTGTATAGAGGCTTGCCGCCGCTGATCGGATTTTTTTTCACGGCGATGGTGGTGCAAAAATACGAAAACGACGTGAAATTTAAAAAGTTCGGCTTTACCTGGTTTTTCTCTATTTTTTATCTGTTTTGCGCCGAGCAGATCCACGGATTTAACCTATTTAGCGTGGCTATCGCGTATTGTATATTTTATTTCGTGGTCTATGAAAACTCATTTAAATATATTAAATTTAGAAATTTTTTGATCTGCTTTTACGTGATGATCAGCTATGTTTTGGTCTTTGTGGTGAGCAACGCGATCTCGGCGATTAAAAAGAGCGAGTATCTGCCTCTAAGCGGCGAGTATTTAAATTACATCGTGATCGAAATTTTGCTTGCTTTGCTCTTTTTTAAGGGGCGGTTGGTATGAGGCTAAAGTTCGTATTCGTATTTGTAATACTATTTTTTAGCATGCTTTTGGTGAGAATTTATTATCTTTCGATCAAATCAAACGAATTCTACGAGCAGGTCGCCAAAAATAACGTCATCTCTACCGAATATATCCCGCCGGTGCGCGGTCAAATTTTAGATGCCAAAGGCCGCCCGCTCGCGATAAACAATCTCGGCTTTTCGCTATCGATCGCGCCGCACCTAAAAGACGGCGCGCTGCAAAGCGAGCTAAATAATATCTCGCGCTACTTCAAAGATCTCAATGTCACTGCGATGAGCAAGAGCTACAAGGACGCAAATTCCGCTTACAATCAAGACTTTATCGAAGTCGTGCCGTTTTTGGACTACAACGCCACGATACAGCATTTCGCGAGCTTGAGCCTGCACGAAAATATTAAAATTTCGCCCGCTTCGCAGCGCTTCTACCCTTACGGCGCGCTTGCTTCGCATATCATCGGCTACGTAGGCCGTGCCAATAAAAAAGATATTCAAAATAACCCCCTAAGCGCGCTTACCGGATACAACGGCAGAAGCGGCGTCGAGGGGTATTATAACGAGCTTTTGCAGGGCAGCAAGGGCGAGCGCAAGACGAAGGTTACGGCGCTAAATCAGGTCGTGGAGGAGATCTCGATGCAAGAGCCCAGCAGCAGCGAAATTTCGCTTACCATCGATCTTGAGCTGCAAAAATACCTCGAGGAAATTTTTAAAGATAAAGACGGCGTAGCGATCGTGATGGATCTGCGCGACGGCGCCATCATCGCGGCGGGCAGCTTCCCCGAGTACGATCTAAACACCTTCGTGGGCGGAATTTCACAGGCGCAGTGGGACGAGCTGATAAAAGATCCGCGCCATCCGTTTACGAATAAGCTCGTAAACGGCCTCTATCCGCCGGGCTCCGTAATTAAAATGGCAGTGGGGATGAGTTTTTTAAACAGCGGCAAGATCAACGAGAACTGGAGCGTGTTTTGCAGTGGCGCGATAGAGCTAGGGGGGCGTAAATTTCGCTGCTGGAAGAGCTGGGGTCACGGCCGCGTGAGCCTAGTAGAGGCGATTAAGGGCAGCTGCGACGTGTATTTTTATGAAGGCTCGCTGCTAGTGGGGATCGACTATATGTCCGCGTATCTGCAGCGTCTGGGTTTCGGTAGCAAAACGGGCGTCGATCTGCCTAATGAGTTTGTAGGCACGATGCCTAATAAAGCCTGGAAAATGCAGAAATTTAAGCGTGCGTGGTATCAGGGCGAGACGGTCAATGCCTCGATCGGCCAGGGCGACGTGCTCGTCACCCCTATGCAGGTGGCTAAAAACACCGCGCAGATCGCCTCGGGCAAGGCTATCACGCCGCATTTTTTAAAAAGCATCGACGGCAAGCCGGTGGAATTTGCCCCCGCCGAGCTTTTTACGCCGAAAGAAAAGGCGCAGCTGCCCCTCGTGCGGCGCGGTATGTATGAGGTCGGCAACAACCCCGACGGAGGCACCGCCT
>UQCL01000070.1 GCA_900539505.1 uncultured Campylobacter sp.
AGTCTCGTGGGCTCGGAGATGTGTATAAGAGACAGTTCCAATGCAGCTTCTAATATATTTAAAATATCTTGAAATTTTAAGGTTAAAGTATATTTTGGTTTTAAACTTAAAAGTTGCCAAATCCTATGAAACTCATTCGGTATTTTTGTTTTATTGATTTTACAACTTTCATCTAAAATAGCTTCGATATATTTTCCATCATAATATAAAACCCAAATAGATTTAGAAAGCAACGCTCTATCGTAATTCGGATCTGGAAAGCTATAAATTTTTAAAAGCCAGCAATCTAATTGCCTATCTATTGTAAAATTTAGATTTGGCAACTTTGCTCCATAATTATACTTACCATATAGCGCACTCAATCCATACTTCTCATCATCCTCTTTGGTGATGATTGCATTTTCAAACGCCATCTGCGCTCCTTGAGATTTAAAATTTAGCGTGCAAACAGAAATTTCAAGTGCAAATTTTATGCAGATTTCCGCGACGCAGCCGAAAATGGCGAGTAAAGAAACGAATTCCCAACTCGCGCGCTAAAAGATAGACCGGCGCGCTTGCCGCGACCGCTAACTCCGCTCGCCGCGGATATATTTGCTCCGCTAGCCGTAGCAAAGCAAAAGCGGCTCGTCAGCAAAGCTAGCGATAAAATTAATTGCAGCAATCCATCTGCAAAATAGCATAACTGCACGATCTGCGGGCGGGGCTAGCAAAGTCATGGCGGCGAGCCGATTAAAATTTAAGCTTTAGCTTGCGGCGCTTAAAAGCCTACTTAAGCTTAGACGCGGTGCGGGCAGCGTGCCGCGACACGGCGTCTAGGCTTCAAGCTACATTAAGACTGGAATTTTCGTCTTTTGCAGGAAGTATTTCGACGCACCGCCTAGGAATATCTCCTTTATGCCGCTGTCTGAGTGTAAGCCCGCGACGATGAGGTCGAAATCGCCCGCGTCTGCGTACTCTAGTAGCACCTGCCCGGGGATCTTACCCTCGGCGTTTAACGCCTCAAAAACATCAATTTTAACGTCATGCAAGGCTAAATAATCGCTTATACGGCGCTTAGTTTCGGAAACGTCGTCTTGAAGATAGTGGTTTGCGGTAATGACGGTGATAGATTTGGCGCGCTGTAAAAGCTCTAGCCAATTATCGAGCGCTCGCGCAGATGCCGCAGTGCCGGTAAGCGAAACTAAAATTTTATCCGTCTTAAACTCCTGCAGCTTGCGCGGTATGACGATGCAAGGCTTGCCGCTTTTGGTGACCGCCGCCTCGAACGTGCCCGTGATAGAGCCCGTAGGCGGCACGGAGACCAGCACCAAATCGCAATATTTGGAGTATTTCTCGACCAGCTCGGAGCGGATGCCCACCATATGCCTCAAAGCGGCGCTATTTGGGACATGATCGTCGTCGTTTTGATCTAGACCCAGCTTGGCGCATTCGGCGTCGAAGATAGCTTTGATCACCTCGCGCTCGGCCTGCATCTCGTCTCCTGCGGATTTTAAAAATTCCTCCATCAGCACGCCGCCTTTTAGCGTCATACGGACGTTGTAGATCATCTTAGGATCGAGCTGGCACGCCATTATGTTGATGTGCGTACCGAAAAATTTATTCACTAGCAGCGCTCCGTGTATGCGCTCGGCTAGCTCCTCGCCGCCGCCGATAGGGAAAAAAATCTTTTTAAGCTGCATCTCATACTCCTATTAAAATTTTAAGCTAATTCCAGTGAAATTTTAGTGCCTTTCTGATCGGTCACGCGCACTCGCACCACGTCGCCCGCCTTGTAAGGCGTCGTGATAAATTTAGCGCGCAGTAGCCCATCCACTCCGTCTCGTAGTGAGATAAAGGTGCCGAAATCCAGCACGCTTTGCACCACGCCGTCAAACTCCTCGCCTATCTGAAATTTTACCTCTTTGCGTTCATTGCGCGGCTTGCGAAAATCGCGAGAATTTGAGACTATCGATAAAATTTTCTCTTTCGCGCCCGATACGCCGCTAGCTTTGGCGCCTTGGATCTTGACCTCGCCCTTTTCGCGATCCAGATCGATATTTACGCCGAAGCTTTCGGTGATCTCTTTGATGACCTTGCCGCCTTGGCCGATAATGTCGGGGATTTTGCTTGCCTCGACGCTAAAAATTTCAAGCTTCGGAAGCACGCCCTCGTTTATAACGATCGCCGCATCCGCCTGCTCCATAAGGCCCAAAATATGCGCGCGAGCCTGCTTTGCCTGCGCTAGAGCCTCTTTTAAAACCTCCAGGCTGATGCCGCCGAGCTTGATATCCATCTGAAGCGCGGTGATGCCATCATAGGTGCCCGCGACCTTAAAATCCATATCTCCGTCGTGATCCTCAAGCCCCATTATGTCGGTTAGCACGGCATGCTTGTCGCCCTCAAAAATCAAACCCATCGCGACGCCCGCAACGAGCTTAAGCGTAGATACGCCCGCCGCCCGAAGCGATAGCGCGCCGCCGCAGACCGAAGCCATCGAGCTTGAGCCGTTACTCTCTAAAATTTCGCTTACCACGCGGATAGACTGTGGCGAGTTTAGATCGATGCTCGGATATAGCGCTCTTTTGGCTAAATTTCCATGTCCCAGCTCGCGTCTGCCGGGGCTTTTGAGCGGACTTGCTTCGCCGACGCAAAAGCCCGGGAAGTTATAGTTAAACATAAATCTATCGCTGATCGGCTCGAGCTGCGTTAGGCTGTCACTTAGCTGCGCGTCGCTATCGCCGCCTAGCGTGGTGACGACTAAAGCCTGCGTCTGCCCGCGCGTAAATAGGCAGCTTCCGTGCGCGCACGGTAGGATATTGGTCTCGATACTGATCGGGCGCACCTCATCAAGCGCGCGCCCGTCGGCTCTGCGGTGATCCTCGATGATCTGCGTGCGGATGATGCCGCGCTTATACTTGCCGATGACGCTAGAGATCACCTCTTTGCTCCACTCGTTTTGCGCCGCAGCTTCGGTAGTTAAAATTTGATCTACGATTCTGTTTAGCTCGGTAGCGCGCTCGCTCTTTGCCATCTGATTGATCGCCGCTTTGACGGCGTCTTTGTAGTTCGCATCGATGAAATCCGCGATATCTTCGTCCTCGATCTCGGGTTTATACTCTAGGCTCGCATCGGGCTTTTTAAGCGGCAGAAAAGCCTCTTCGTAAGCGTTTGAGCCTGCGCTTATCGCCTTTGCGGCAAAATCGATCGCATCCACCATCAGATCTTCGCTAAATTCATTCATCTGTTGCGCACCGCCTCTAATCTGCGGCAGGGAGCGCATCTCGATCATCAAAAGCTCATCGCCGACGCCTGCTACGTAAAGATCGAGCGCACTAGCTTTAAGCGCGGAGTTGCTCGGATTTAAGATGAAGCTTCCGTTTTGATAGCCTATGCGCACGCCGCAAACGGGCGCCTTAATCGGGATGTCGCTAAGATACAGCGCCGCAGACGCCGCATTAAGAGCGACGACTTGCAGATCAACCTCTGGATCTGCCGATAGCACATAAACTACGATCTGCGTCGGATACGCATATCCCTTTGGAAAGAGCGGGCGCAGCGAGCGGTCTATGATGCGGCTGGTTAGCGTCTCAAAATCGCCCGGCTTGGTCTCGCGCTTGATGTAGCCTCCGGGGATTCTGCCCGCTGCGTACATCTTTTCGATATATTGCACGGTAAGGGGCAAAAAGTCCTCCTGCACCTGCGTCTCTTCGCGCGCTACGGTGGCTAGCACGACGGTATTTTTCACACGCAAAAGCGCTGCACCCGCGGCTTGCTTTGCGACCTTATTGATATCGAAAATTTCGGTATTGCCATTTACTTCAATTTTGCACTGCATTAATTTTCTCCTTGTTTTTGTTGGTTTCGTGAAACGGCAGATAAAGCGGGCATTTGTTTAAAATTTGCATTATCTCCTCCGCGCTTGAGAGCGTTTTTTCTTTGTAATAAAAATCCACGTTCACAAAATCTCTGATCTTATGAACAGCATAAATTCCATCTACTAGCATGGCGATCTCGTCTGCATTATCGCTGCCGATAACGGGCGTGGCATAAAAGATCGCTTTGGCGTTTAAGCTTACGAGCGTCTTTATGCAAGTAAGTGCAGTCAGCCCACTCTCACACCCCTCATCTACCAAGATGACGTTTTTTTTCTCCAAATTTCCCAAAAGCTCGCCCTTGCGAAATTTATACATATTTTTTAAAATTTTCTCCTCATAAAGTCTATTTGCCTGCCCGTAAACGTAATCCAGGCTGATGCCGAAGCTTCGCACGAGCTCATCCACCATCACAATCTCTTGGGTTTCGCTTACGCACGCGATCGCGCATTCCGGATTATTTGGCGCTAAAACAGGCTCTGTGAATAAAAACTCATAAGCAAGCCCCAGCTTTATAGCAAGATGGTTTGCGATGCCAAGCGACTCCAGGGATTGAGCGATTATTAGAAAATTTTCGTTTTTGATCACGGTAGCGGGTAAAATTTCTGCGAGTTTCATCGCGGCGTCGATTTGGTTTTCAAACATCAGCTCAGCTCTAGGCGTCATTATTTTTCGCTTCCGTATTCGCTATCTACTGAAAAATCATACCCTACTCCGCCGAACGGATAGAAATTTACGAGAAAGTAAATTCCGCGCTCCTTGCTTGCTTTGCTGTAGCCCGTCGTACTGGTATTTTTAGGCTCGATATCCTCTTGATACACAAAAGAGTAATTCCAACACTTGCGCGTATGAGAAAGTCCCACGCGCCACATTTTAGAATAAGATCGCTCCAAGTCGTAATCCCAACGCCCAAAAATTTTATTATTCCTAGGCAAATTTACCGAGGCGTTTACGATGCCGTAGTTATCTTTCGTATAGCGTTTAGGCTCCATGCTTAGCTTTTCGTATTCGTAAGCGTGGCTGAGTCCAAAGCTAAAGTCGTCGTTGGAGTAGTTGGCGTAGGTATAGACCTTATCGAAGCTTTTATATTTATGCGAGTAGGTAAAGCGGTTTCCGATATTTAGCCCATTTGCAAAATACGCATCGATGCGGTGCTCTAAATCATCGAACTCGTGATCGTCGAAGTCATATCGCTGCTTGACGCTATGGCGTAAAAATTTACGTCCGTCTTCATTATAAAAAAACTGCGTCATACTTAAAGCTGCATTTTCGTGGGTGTATTCGTCACTAAGCTCGCTTAAGAAGTTATCCTCCCAATAAAGTGAGTCTTGCAAGTTACCCAGCCGCGAGCGATCTACTGCGCCGCGAGCAAGGTCGTATTTATACTGATGATACTTTAAAATTCTATCCTCGATGTCGCCTTGCTGCCAGCTTGGAATTCTAAAATCCGCTCTCCAGCTCATCGTATGATACAAGCTATCATAAGCCCTGGCTACGTCGGTGTAGAGTGAAAGCTCGGTGTATTGATTAGCGTAGAAAGTGCTTTTATCCTCGCCAAGATCGCCGTTTGCGTAGTAGAATTTATCGTGCCAATCGATATTGGTCATATACACTCGCTCGGTAAAGGCGAAATTTAAATAATCCGCCAGTAGCGGTGTGCTTATACTGATCGGCACGTCAAACTCGTATTGGCGAGCAGTCGCGCCCTCCCATCTGGTATAATTACGCGCCTTCGCATCAAGTGAATAGATCAAATTTGGCAGCCCCAAATCATTGCTAAATTTATGATATTGCAGCGTGGGAAGCTCTTGGACGGTATCTTCGTTGCGGAAGGTATTATCGGCGTTTAGCTTGCTCGTATCGATGTAGTAGCGTCCGTAAGCGCCAAAATAGTGCTCGTCACCGGTCAAATAATAATTCAGCCGTGAAGTTACGAGCGAGTTATCCGCATCGTCACCAAGACCTCCCTTTTGTTTGAGATCGTAATATTCGAGATCGTTTAACTGCGTAAAGTCGATCCATAAATTTTCGCGTAGATCGCCGTCTAGCAAATAGGTCACAAGCTTGCTGCGATCGTATTGAACTTCAAAGCCGTGGTGGCGCTCATTTTTGTATTCGAGGCGTTTTTGCGCCCGCGAGAAGTTATCGAAAACTCCACCTCTAATCTCGCCGTAAGAATACGGCGACTCCGTAAATCGAAATGTCCCGTATACGCCAAAGCCCCTGCGCGTGCGCACCTGCGGATCGAGCTGAAAATCCCAGCTATCGTAAGGCGCAAAATAGATCGGTTGCTTGTAGTAAATCCCCTCCTTACTGATGTAGCCGGCCTCGGGAGGCAGCAAGCCCGTACGGCGCGTGCGATCGGTCGGGAAGCCGAAATACGGCAGATAGAGCACCGGCACGTCGCCCACGTAAAATCTCGGATTGAAAAGATGGAGGAATTTGCTCTCTTTATTTAACATGCCGCTGCTAAATTTGATGCGCCAATCAGGATCGGTGACGTTGCAGCTAGATACGCTGGAGCCCTCCACGCGGTAATACTCGCTATCGCTGCAGCTGGCGTCGTTTTGCATCCAAAGCTCGGAGTCCTTATCCATCATAAAATTTACGTCGGCTTGCTGCTTATCGTTTTTCAGATCGATTTTGACATATTCGGCGCGCGTGGTTTCACTGCTGCCACGCATCGCATTGACGTTACCAAAAAGCTCGATGATGCCGTTTTGCTCGTCGTATGTAGCGCGATCGGCGGTGATAAAGTAGTCCTGCGAATACACCGTTACGTTGCCGCTCGCTTCCGTCAAAAAGCCGTTTTTCTCGACATTATCTGCTATGAGCTCGACGTCTTGGACCTTTGCGCTCGCACTACTTGCTAAAAGAGCGCTAAAACTAAGCGCTAGAATTTTAAATTTCTTACTCTTTTTCAATCTCTACCACCAATGTTTTCGCCGCCATATCATGCAGGCTCTGACGCGAGTTCGTAAAAAGCGCCACCAAAAATCCCATATAAAAGATCATCTCGCTTATCAACCTAACCGCCGCGCGGATCGCTGCAGTAGCGATATCCATAGAGCTGCCGTCAGCGCGGACGCAGTAAATTTTAACCGCAAGCTTGCCTAGCGTCGCGCCGTATAGATAGACGAAAATCGCCTGATATAAAAATTTTATTATCGCGTAATGCAAAATGAATTTTGACGCGATCTTTTGTACCTCAAAATTGCTTCCGCTCTGCGCCGCTGCGACAAGCTCTGGCTCGTCGATAGCAAATAGTACGACCACAAAAAGCGTTACGCTCACAGCTTCGTCGATACTAAACGCAATTACGCGCTTGCTAAGCGGAGCGACGATCAAATTTTATCTCTTAAGGCTTGGTGCGCGATATCGCGCCTATACTGCGCGCCGCTAAATTTTATATTTTCGCACAGCGCATAAGCCGCATCGCGCGCCTGCTTTAGGCTCTGCGCGACGCCCACGCTTACCAAAACGCGCCCGCCGCTAGCGTAAATCTGCCCCTCTCGCTCACTCACGCCTGCGTAGCAGATATGCGCTCCCGCGGGAATTTCGCCGACCTCGATCAATACAGGCTGCGAAGAGCCGTAAGGGTAGCACTCGCTAGCCATCACGACGCCCGCCGCAAATCGCTCTTTTAAGCTTATGCTACTTAGCTTGCCTACGGCGGCGTTGTATAAAATTTCGCTCAAATTTCCGTCAATTAGCGGCATCAAAACCTCGCACTCCGGATCGCCGAAACGGACGTTGTACTCCAGCACGTAAGGCTCGCCGCCCACGATCATAAGCCCCACGAACAGCACGCCGCAAAATGGCGCGCCCTGCTGCCGCATCCCTTTTAGCGTAGGTGCTACGATCTCGCTCTGCACTCTTTTTATCAGCGCGGCATCCGCTAGCGGGCTTGGCGCATAAGCTCCCATGCCGCCGGTGTTCGGGCCAAGATCGCCGTCAAGCAATTTTTTGTGATCCTGCGCTACGGGCAGACTTACGAAATTCTCCCCGTCGCAGATCGCAAAAAAGCTCAGCTCGAATCCTTCTAAAAACTCCTCCACGACGACGCGCTTGCCCGCTTCGCCGAAGCTTTCGCCGCTTAGCATATCCGCGGCGGCTTTTTTAGCTTCATCTTTGGAATTTGCGATGATGACGCCCTTGCCCGCGCACAGGCCATCCGCTTTGACCACGATGCGGCCGTTTAGAGTATCGATAAATTTTGAAATTTCGGAGAGATCGTCGCTGCTTAGAAATTTTGCGGTTTTAATGTGATTTCGCGCCAGAAAGTCCTTCATATAGGCTTTAGAGCCCTCAAGCTTCGCCGCAGCAGCGCTGGGGCCGAATATCGCGAGGCCTTGCGCTTTAAAAATATCCACGATGCCTTTTGTAAGCGGCTCCTCGGCGCCCACGATAGTAAGGGCTACGTCGTTGTTTTTGGCAAAGAGTGCGAGCTCATTAAAATCTTTTAAATCTAAATTTTTACCGAGCGCCTTTGTAGCGCCGTTTCCAGGAGCAAAATACAGATTTAAAACGTTTTTATCCTCGCGAAGTCTTAGCCCGATCGCGTATTCTCTACCGCCGCCGCCGATTATTAGGATATTCAATGAAGCCTCCGTAACGTAAAAAACCCAAGTGAGCGTTGCGTAAAAAGAATCGGCTCAAACAAAGCCAATCTTGCAACTAGGAAAAATCTCTAGGTCGCAACCCGTAACTTTAAAAAAGCTCGAGCCGAGCCGCGTCACACGGACCTCTCACGTCGTCGCTTATACAAATATGTTGAACCCTCATATAAAACGCTCTCGCTTCACCCAGGCTTGGGCAAAATTATAGTCTAAATTTGCTTAAACTATGGCAAAAGCGCCAGATCGACGCAGGATTTTATCGACATTCTTTCGCAGATTATCGGCTCGCAAAACTCGCTCAAAACGCTCGCCGTCGTCCTACCGATACAGACCGCTTTATAGCCCCCGTCCCAGCCGAAATTTGCGATAAAGCCGCGGACGTTTTTAGGCGAGGTAAAAATCAGCGTGCTGCCTTGCGGCGGCTTTGCGGCGGCAGGCAGGCTAAGGATGGAATTTTCATAGGCGATCACGCTTTGCAGCCGCACGCCCGCGCTAGATAGAATTTGCTCCAGCTTCGATACCGTCTCGCGCGCGCGCAGATACAGCGCGTCTCTGCCCTGCAAGAGCGGCGCGATTTCGGCGGCAAACTCATTTCCGTGCCCGTGCCGCGCCACAAAAATATCGCGAAATCCAAACTCGCGCGCAGCCGCAGCGCACGGCTCGCCGATAGCGTAAACGGGCGTATCTAAATCAAGCGAAATTTCATTAAATTTTATCGCCGCCACCGCATTTTTGGAGGTAAAAATTAGCGCGCCCGTCCGCGCAGGCAGGCTAAATTTGAGGAATTTTATCTCGCAGACCGCAAGCTGCCTCACCTGCGGATGATCAAATCTCGTATTAGACACCAGATATATCAAAACGCCCCCTCTAATTTTAATTTTATACAACTAGTATATTTCCATCTTTAAAAAGTTAATTATAGAGTTTGGTTGAAGATACTTTTGCGCTTTTATGTCTTAGTTTCATATATTAAAGGCTTCTTTTACCTCCCAACCTCTTTCTGTCTCTTATACACATCTGACGC
>UQCL01000071.1 GCA_900539505.1 uncultured Campylobacter sp.
AGAGACAGAGATAATAAAAAGAATTTAGATTGGTTTTACATCGAAGGCGAGCATCTCTTGGTAAAAAGCGCTGAAAAAACTAAAGATGGTAAGTATAATTTTTCTTTTCCTATTGAAAAGGAACAGGATATGACAAAAATAGATGCGAAAAGTGTTTTTGGCGGAGTAGAGAAAATGAACAGGATCATCTTTGGATGTTTTGATATAGAAAATTCAAAAATTTATAGATTAGAAAAAACTTTTTATGATATATGCAAAAATATAAAAAATAGCAAATATACATTAACGGAAGATGACTTGAAATCCGAAAAACCATTAGGGGCGGAAGAAGATTTTTTTAATAGCTGGAAAGCTCTATCAAAAGCTGAAAAAGTTGCAAAAAATAGCAAAAATACAAGACTAGAAGGATTTAAGGGAATGGCAAATTTTTTTAATTGGTATAACAATCAAGAGAAAAAATGCTGCTATTGCGGAGTTGAAGAAGCTGATTTAAAAGAATACTTTAAAAGTGAAAATACGCAATATAAAAAAGCTAGACCAAGAGGAAAATTTTTAGAAGTTGAACGAGTGATAACAGCGCCAAAAAGTGAAAATAAATATTCAAAAGATAATTGCCGTTTGGCTTGCTATATTTGTAATAACGCAAAAAGTGATTTTTTGTCGGCTGAGAGTTTTGAACCTATTGCCAGAGGTATAAACAAATTTTGGAATAACTATCTAAACAAAAATGTGGAATTTCCAGAAGATTTTGAATATTGGAGCAAAAACAAAAAATAGTTTTATAAATGGCGGTAACTCTACTGCCCAAATTTCTCTGCCGTTATGCAGTGTAGCCCTCCGCCAAGCTCTATTATTTCTCTTAAATTTATCGTCTCTACTTTGCAACCGCCATAAATTTTCTTGATCTGCTCTATCGCGACATAGTCGTCATCTGTCCCATATACTGGCACTATCAAAAGACCGTTTATTTTAATAAAATTTAGGTAAGCGCCCCAATCTCTTGTTTTACTAAAAAAGCCCTCGCCATACTTCATAAATTTGATATTCAAACCGTACTTTTTAAGAGACCTTATAAGCCTATCGTTAAAACTCTTGCTCTCGTTTGAAAAATCATTGACAAGCACGCTGTTTTCATCTATCCATCTCACCATGCCGTCGCTGTGCCCTAGCATATCGTATGGCTGCCTTGGTATGATGATGAGCTCGTTTAACGCGCATTTTTGCTTTATGGTCTCAATAATCTCGGACTTTGTTTTTGACGGATTTTCTTTGAAAATTTTATCAGTCATTATGGCTTTGCCTCCAATCCTTACGAAATTTCCGCCATCAATGACTAAATTTATATGTTCTTTTAGCGGCTGTATCTTTGTTCTTAGGTGGCTATACTTATCATCTTTTAAATAGTCTGGGTCGTAGTCGTAAGAGACGAGGCGTCCATCATCAAGCAAAAACGGCATAAAATCCCTCATCCAAATGTCTTTTGTTTCTAAAATTTCGTATTTTATAGCGTATTTATCGAGGATTCGGCACAGAGAATTTGCGATTGCCGCGTGGTTTTTGATTAAAAGATCAGAAATGATGATGGTTGGTCGCATGCTAAATTTCTCCTGTATAGCCTAAAACCACCAATTTGTCACTGCCGCTAAATTTTTCTAATCGGGAGCCTGATTATCGTTTTGCATTTTTGCGGCGCGGTTTTTCTGGGGTCGCTTAGATAGATTTCGTGATGCGCTCTTTGCTCGCCAAAGTCCTTTACGTAGCCATTCGCGGCGATAAACTCGTCTATTTTGGCTACGCTTTGCGGCTCGTCATCAAAGCTGCCCACATGTAAAATTTGCGCGCAAAGCCCCTCATCTATCCTCAAAAACTCCGCCGCACCGCAGTCCAGCTTCTTTTTTTGCGCAGCCTGTCGCACCGCCCAGTCAAAGCTCTCTCGCGTGATAAAATCAGGCAGCCTAATCGCGCTAATCCAGCTAAAATCGCTCTTTCGGGCGTAGTTCGCCGCTCCATCAGCAGAGCCGCGCTGCCGCCAAAATCCCTCTAGCGGCGGCACGACGTACTCGAAAAAGCCATCGATCTTATACTCGGTTTTGTAGCTCATTTTTAGAGCGTAGCTCACGGCGTAGAGCACCTCTATCGCGCGCTGATACGCGCCGCCTGATTCGTTCGGGTCGCCCTCGCCGCGGATGCAGACGAAATTTGCGGGCGGGACGGTTAAAATTTGCGGCGTCTGCTTAGGCGCGTAAAGCTGCTTAAACTCTTTTTTAAAATCAAACATTTTATTCCTTTCGCGAAGTAAATTTCATAAAATTTTGCGCTAGAAGCGGAGCTGAAATTTTATGCGGTCATAAAATTTCATATCATCACGCGATCGTGTGGATACGAAATTCTACGGAATTTCACATTTGCCGCAACTGCTGCGAGAAATTTTGCCGCAAGCGCGTCAAGGCTTCGTTGTGCAAAAATTCCATGCCATCTTAAACGAGCATAAAATCTATCGCAAGAATTTTAGAAATTTAACGCATGCAGACAGGTTTTACGCAGGCAAAATTTTGTGTGGACGAAATCTTACGCAGGTAAAATTTTGCGCCGCTACAAATATTTTAAAATTTCGCCGAAGCGCGGGGCTAAAGCGGCAAAATTTGAAGCGCCGCTTTAAATTTAAACGAGCGCCAGCTTCAGCACCTCTTCGATCCGATCTACCGGCGTTATTTTCAGATCGTTTTTGACCTCGTCCGGGATCTCCGCCAGGTCGCGCTCGTAGTTTTTGCGCGGGATCAAAACCTCGGCGATTTTGGCTTTATGCGCGGCGATGAGCTTCTCCTTAAGCCCGCCGATCGGCAGTACCTTGCCGCTTAGCGTGATCTCGCCCGTCATCGCTAGATCGGCGCGCACCTCGCGCTCGCTTAAAATCGACGCGATCGCCGTGCTCATCGTGATGCCCGCGCTCGGTCCGTCCTTGGGCGTCGCGCCCTCGGGCACGTGGATGTGAAGGTCGAATTTATTATAAATCTGCTCCGAGCTTTCGGAATTCTCCTCCGTGTCTAAATTTCGCGCCGCCGAGCTTTTAGATGCGCCGCCATTTGCGCGCAATGCGGAGTTTTTGCCGGCGCGCGAGGCTTTTGCCGCGCCGCTCTCAGCGCCTTGAGCGGCTTTGAGCTTGCCCTCGTCGATTAGCACTTTTACGACGCTAAAGGCGATCTGCGCGGATTCTTTCATCACGTCGCCGAGTTGACCCGTGATCGTCATCGCGCCCTTGCCTTTGATCTTGACCGCTTCGATCTTGAGTACGTCGCCGCCTACCGCAGTCCACGCAAGCCCGTTTACGATGCCGATTTGATCGCGCTTTTCAACCTCGTCGATCTCGAAAACCTTTTTATTTAGAAATTCGCTTAAATTTTTCGTTGTTACGACGATCTTTTTAAACTCTTTATCTTTTAAAATTTTAACCGCGACCTTGCGGAAGATCGCAGCGATCTGGCGGCGCAGGTTTCGCACGCCGCTTTCGCGCGTGTACTCTTCGATGATCTCGGCAAGGGCTGCGGGGTTGATCGCTACGTCGGCGGCTTTGAGCCCGTGGCGCTGCAGCTCCTGAGGGATCAGATAGTCCTTAGCGATCTGAAATTTCTCCTGCGGCGTGTATGAGCTAAGCTCGATAAATTCCATCCTATCGCGCAGCGGCGCGGGTATGAGAGATACGTCGTTCGCCGTGGCGATAAAGATAATCTTGCTAAGATCGATGTTGAAATTTAGATAATAATCCCTAAAGCTCGAGTTTTGCTCGGGGTCTAAAATTTCAAGCAGAACCGCCGTCGGATCGCCCTTGTATGAGCTTGAAATTTTATCGATCTCATCAAGCACGATGACGGGGTTCATCTGATTTGCCTCGATGAGACCTTGCACGATGCGGCCCGGCATCGCGCCGATGTAGGTGCGGCGGTGTCCGCGCAGCTCGTTTACGTCCTCAAGCCCGCCTAAGGCGATGCGGATAAGTTTGCGCTTAAGCGCGGTCGCGATAGAGTTCGCAAGGCTCGTCTTGCCTACGCCTGGAGGGCCGTAGAAGCACAAGATTGCGCCGCCGCTTTTGCCGTCCTCTTTGCTCTTCTTGCCGCTTGTGCCGCGAAGCTCCAAAAGCTGCTTTAGCGCGAAATACTCCTCGATGCGCGCCTTGGGCTTTTGCAGAGAGTGGTGGTCTTTGTTTAGCTGAGCGGTAACGCCCTCGATGGACATCTTGTGTTTGGCGGTCTTTTCAAAAGGCACCTCCAAAACCCAGTCCAGATAGCTCTGTACGAGCCCCGCATCGGCGCTATCGGGGTGCAAGCGGGCAAATTTATCGATCTGCTTTTTGATCTCTTTGTAGGCATCTTCGCCTAAATAGGGCTTTTTGGCTTCCAGCTTTTTGCGGTACTCCTCGATCTCGACGTCGCGGTCGGCATCGCCGCCGAGCTCCTTTTGGATCTGTTTGAGCTGCTCTTTTAAAAAATACTCCTTGTTCGTCTTGTCGATCTTGGAGTGAACCTTGCTTTTGATCTCTTTTTCAAGCCTCTGCGCTTCGATCTCGTCGGAGATGTAGTTGATGAGGTTGAAAAGACGCTTTTGTAAGTTGCTCTCGGTAAAAAATGAGTAGGCTACCTGCTTTTTTAGGCGCAGTGCGCTTAAAATAAGGTCACAAACGCGCGCGGCGTCGGTGCCGTCGTCGATGGTTTTTAGCAGATCGTTCGGGAAAAAATGCGTAAGCGTGCTAAGCGTCTTGGTTTTTTCCTTCAGCACGCTTACCAGTGCGTCTAATTTCTGGTCGTTGCCGCGCTCGTCGTGGATGATATCGACGGTAGCGACCAATGGATCTTGTGAAATTTCTTTTACGATTTTACCTTTTAGCGCGCCTTGAAATAAAATTTTAACCCGACCGTCAGGAAGCGGCACGGTTCTCATCACGGAGCCCACTACGCCTGCGTTATAGATACCGCCGAAGCTTCTATCGCCGCTAAATTCCGACTTTGAGCTTACGACCATTATCATAGATTCGTTTTTAGCGGCTAGATCGAGAGCCTTTTTGTTATGCTCGTCGCCGATGAAAAGGGGCGCTATCATAAAGGGATATAAAAATAGCTCGTCCTCGACGATGATAGGCAGATCGCTAGGGAAGGTTGTATTTTGAATCAGTTGCATCGCTCCTCCTACTCAAAAATCGCGCGGTACCAAGGCGAGCGAGGTTTGATGACGTCGGTACCGTTTAGCGGGGATTCTTCGATGCGCTGCTCGTAAATTTTAGCTGAGCCCTCGCGGTCGGTGCGCTGGTAAAGATCCTTGATGTCGATATTTAGCTGATGCTCGGCAAGGCGTAGCTTTGTTAGCATCGTCTCAAGTAGCGGACGATACTCGCTCTGTGGATATTCAGCTATAAATTTTCGAATTTCGTCGATGCTGTTTAGCATTAGCTTTTGGTTGCGATTTGGGCGGCTAAAGGAATCGAAATTTGCTCTAATTTTTAGAAATCTTGCGTATTCGATCTTTTGCGTCGTGCCGTAGAGACGGATATATTCGTCTAGGTATTTGTTTGCTTTCTCGTAGTTTTCATCCTCCACAAAAGCCCACGCCATAATGAGTGTCATCTCCTCAAGCAGCGGAGAGGCGATGTGTTCGCTAGAAAAGCTAGTGTAGTGCTTCTCGGCATCCTCCATGCTGGCGTTGTTTATATCTTCTAAAATTTTAGAATACCATGCCTCGGGGCTTAGATTAAAAAGCTCGCCGTCGCCTTTGCCACTGCAGCCGCCGATAAACGCGATAAATAGGAGAGCGGATAGAATTTTACTTAGATTTGTCATAAAAAATCCTTGGAATTTATTTAGCTCGTAATTTTATAGTCTTTGAGTAAATGCAAGCTTAAATTCCGCGTCCAAATTTAAAAATGGAATTTCTTTAAAATTTTTATGCGTTCGGGCTTAAAAATCTTTGTAAACCAAAAAAATTTACGCGATAAATTCTAAATTTAAGTTTAACAATAGTATAATTAGCGCCGATGACGCAGAGTAAGTTTGCGTTTCCGTAATTTCAAAATTTTAAAGAAAGGATGTAAGATGAAAAAAGGTTTTACTCTAATCGAGCTAATCTTTACTATCGTGATTTTGGCGATTACGACGATGGCGATCCCTCGTATCGTCGCGCAGACGACCGAGCTAAATGCCCTTGCGATCAAAGAGGAGCTCGTATATAACGCTAAAGCTTTGATGTCGCGTGTGTCTAAGGCGCAATGGGATAGCGCATATATGGGATCGGCGACTTGTGACAGCGATCCTAGCTGCATGGAAAGAATTTTAACCGTAGCTAACGAACTTCCCGAAGGTTCATCGGTGCTCAGACCGGGTATATTAAACGAGCCCAATAATAGAAAGGTCAATGACCAAGCTCCTACCCCTAAAAAACAATTCGGAAAAGCAGGGCTTTCTATTGGGGGCGGATCATATAACGATATAGATGATTACGATGGTTTTGTAACCAGGATAAGAACCTCTGATCTAGTGGGTAGAAGCAGTAAGGGCGATTTTGTTTTAGACACTAATATCTCTATAGCGGTAGATTACATAGCAGATCCGTTTACTCCGGCTGATTACGAAAGCGCTAGGAGTTTAAACGGCGTATTGAGAAATACTCCAAACGACGGCACTCCTACCAATATCAAAATGGTTTCCGTTACTGCAAGCGACGTAAATGATCCTATTGCTAAAGATGGTGCCCCGAAAGGCATCGTTTTAAGAACATATCTAACAAATATCGGCGTAGGCGGGCAGACGACCGTTTCTAGGTATGTAAAGTAGAGGCGTGAGATGAAAAGGGCTTTTACTTTAATAGAGTTAGTGTTCGTCATAGTTGTTTTGGGTATTATCTCGATGTTTGGAGCGGATCTATATACTAAAATTTATAGATCTTATGTGCATGTGCGTGCAGTAAATCAGCTTGAAAATAGAACGCAAAACGCTCTTATGCTTATCACCAATAAATTGGAAAATAGAATTAAAAGTAGCACGATAGCTCGCGAGATAGGTGATGCTAACGACGCTGCAAACTTCGTACCCATTAGCGATCTTACCGATCCAAAATACGATGTACTAGAGTGGATAGGACAAAGCGTAGAAACTAGAAATATAGGCAATAGAGCACCTGGCTGGAGCGGGTTTATGTCTCTCCATCAGCTAAGAGATCAAACTTGGCCTCGAGATGCGAATAACGCAGGCTTTATAGGCGATACTAGAAACGCTTTTAATATGGTATCGCTAGGTAGCAACTTCCCTCAGGTAAATCAGATCGTAAGAAACCTCAGGGCTACTACATACCATAACCCTTCAGACGATGCCAGTGTAGCTCTTATATTTAGAATCGTCACCAATGACGCATCTCCTACTAGTGTAAACATAGGTTACGGCTATGATGGGACTTTTCAAGCGGATGGTAGTAATAGAGTGCTTGTGGCTGTAGGTACTCCTAGTAATGCGGGAGGCGGAAACATAAACGGCGAGACCATAAATATAGCTCAATATCCGGGTAACCCCCATAATGACGATCATCAAGAATTCTCCGAGCAGTATTATTTGGCTCACACGGCTTATGCGATAGTCCCTACTAATGTCGAAATTTACACTAAAGATCAAGCTGGAAATTTAAGTAAGAATTTCGATTTGGTTTTGCGTTATAATTATCGCCCTTGGAGTAATATAGAAAAAGATACGCGATCTTTTAGAAATGCTAGTAGCGCCTTGTTGGCAGAGGACGTAAGTTTGTTTAGATTTAAAAACGATAACGGCGCCGTTGCGCTTAAGCTATGTATGAGAGACGACGGTAGAAATTTTGATCCAGCCGAGTTGGATCTGAATGTTTGTAAAGCACAGGTGGTGTACTAATGAAAACTATGCAAAAAGGCTTTGCTCTAGTAGCGGCCATATTTTTTATCATCATTGTAGCGACTACGGCGATTACGGCATTGTCTATAGCATCTATGACTGCCCGCGATGTAAACAACATTCAAAATAGAGAGCAGGCTATGCTTTTAGCTCAAAGTGCTACCGAGCTGGCGGTTTTGGCTATGCAAAGGCATCAGTATTTAACTAGCGAGCTTATGGATGAACACAAGACGGCAGCGAATTTCCCTACTCTCAATACTATCAGGCTAGCATATCCGTCAAATAATGCAGGCGAGAGGATGTTTGATATCACCGTAACATTTGGATATTTTGATAGACAGCTAGGAGCGCCGGGCGATAATACTGTCGCTTATAGTAACTTCGGGCAAGCTTCTACTGCAGTGCGACCTTCCGGCGTAACAGGCGCCGTTCTAAGCCATGCTGCACTTGTAGACGTAATAGTGGAGTCAAATACGGCGGTTATGGGTACGCCAAAGGTTAGATATCACAGACGAACTATTCAAAAACCATAATGCAAAGGAGAGGCGATGAATTTAAATATCGTAGGTAAGCAGTTTGAGCTAACGGAAGCTATCAAAAATTATGTCGAAAACGCATTTGAGACACTAGAAAAATATAATCTCGACATTATTTCTGGGCGTTGTGTAATTTCTGCCGACGAGAAGCAAGGCAAAAAGGGCTTCGTGGTGGATTTCTCATTAAATTTAGCGCATCAAGATACTATCGTCGTGCGCCAAAAAGATAAAGATCTCTACGCTGCCGTCGATCTCATCGTCGAGCGCGCCTCAAAAGTGCTTCGCAGATACCACGATAAGGTAAATTCTCACAAAAATCGCGACGAAATGAAGCAAAACGCCGTAGATAATGCGGTCGGTGCCAATAAGCCAAATTTAAACGATGAAGTTGATGAGATCGTCCCTACCGAGCTGGATCTATATAAGCCGCTAGAGATCGATGAGGCGCTAAATAAGCTTAAAGAAAGTACCGATCAGTTCTTGGTCTTTAACGATATGGATGCTAAAATGCGCGTGCTTTATAAGCGCAAGGACGGTAAATTCGGCCTGTTTTAGCTAAATTTCATATTCGGGTATTTGAAATTTCAAGCGCTCGAGTTCTGATGAAATTCGGATCGGGTGCTTTTTTTAAATCGTCTCTGTTATAACATAGCGCCGATGAACTTTGGAAAAATAGCTGGTCATGTTTTTGCAAAGTCCAAATTGCGATGTCTTTAATTCGCTGCACTAGGAATTTTTACAGAGTAATACCGCTCGATTTTTAGTTGTGACAAGCCTTGTTGCGAGAATTATCTACGAGCAGTGAAGCCGTAAAGCGAATGTGGGTGAAGTTGCGTGAGCAAAAAATCGCGCTCAACTCGCCGTAAGCGAGCCGGCTTTTCGTAGCGGATGTAAAATTTATTTCAACATCAAATCGTAACAGAGCTTTTGAATTTTAAAATTTGCTGAAATTTTTGATAAATTTCCGCATTTTTTATATTTTATGAAATTTTTTCATCGTTAAGTTTTCATCGCGTTGTCGTTATTTGCTGTCCCATTTGAAATCT
>UQCL01000072.1 GCA_900539505.1 uncultured Campylobacter sp.
TCTCGTGGGCTCGGAGATGTGTATAAGAGACAGTTTTAAATCCTTATTATATTGCGCGTCAAAAATGCTAATTTGATTTGTCATAACAGTATCAAAGTAAGTTTTTATTCATAAGTTTTTACTGCAAGAGCTAAAAGCCACAAAATTTTAAAATTTGATTAGAATTTTAGAAATTTAATAAATTCTGCAAAGATAGGTTGCAGCTAAAATTCCAAGCGAAATTATCTGCAAAATTTTGCTTGAAATTTTAGAGCATAAATCAAACCGCCGCGAATTTTTAAAAGGTCTAACGAAATTTCATAAAATCTAATAAATTCCAAAAGTTATAAGAAATTTTTTAAAAAATACGGCAAAGAAGAAAGAATTTTAAAAATCCTAATTATTCACCCGTCCGTATCCTGCGAAGCGGTTCGATGCTAGGCAGCTTATGCGGTCTTTGCCGCAGCGCACGATATAGCTATTTTCCATCTTTTGCCCTGCTACATGGACGTTTTTCTTATTTAAATTTACGAAGTCCGCTTGATTTCTACCGCGAGTATTGTGGACAAATTTCACGCGACCATCAGCATAGATCTCGCGCACGATACCGATATGGCTGATTTCGTTATTGACCTTGCCTTTGTTAGAACGCAAGGTATTTTGAAAAAACACCAAATCCCCCACTCGCGGCGTATTGCTGAGTAAATTTTTACGGCTGTAATAATTATATATTGCTTGGGATTTGCGTCCGTTTGTGAAGTATTTCGGCAGATCTTTTGAGTTAAAAAATAGATCATCGTATTTATCATTTAGCACGGTAATAAATCCGCTGCAGTCCCCTCCAGCGCGAGTGCCGGTGTAATCGTCTACAGATGCAATTAGCGGGCGGTTAAACTCGCTTCCCGGCACCGAAGTTATTCCCTCTTCATGATCGTTTAAGACATACGCTTGCTGGCTGCCGGCAGACGGGGCTTTTGAGGAGCAACCGACCAGTAAAAACGCACCCAAAGCGCAAATAATTAGTTGTTTCATATAAAAATCCTTATAAATTATGTAGCGGTTAATTTTGGGCGTAATTTTAGCGCTCAGTGGTAACAAAATGGTAACTTTAAAGCTAAATTCTGTATAATCGCCGAAATTTTACACGGAGAAATCATGCATTATCTACGAATTAACGGAGGCAAAAAACTAAGCGGCAGCGTCAAAATAAGCGGCGCAAAAAACGCTGCACTGCCGCTCATAGCCCTATCTATCCTTTCAAAAAACGAAGTCGTAATTAAAAATTTACCAGCAGTTTCCGATATCCACACGCTAATTCAGCTGCTTTCAAATTTAGGCGCAAAGTGCGAGTTTCTTGACGCCAACACCGCTAAAATCGATCCGCGCGAGATAAACTCGACTAAGGCGATCTACGACATAGTGCGTAAAATGCGCGCTTCGATCTTGGTGCTGGGACCGCTTTTAGCGCGGTTTAGACACTGCGAGGTAAGCCTTCCCGGGGGCTGCGCGATCGGCGCAAGACCGATCGATCTACACCTTAGCGCGCTTGAAAAGATGGGCGCGGAGGTTAAGATCGAGCAAGGCTATGTCGTTTGCACCGCAAAAAAGGGGCTTAAGGGCGCGACTATAAATTTTGACAAAATTACCGTCACCGGCACCGAAAATATCGTAATGGCGGCTGCCTTAGCAAGCGGTACCACGCATATCATAAACGCGGCAAAAGAGCCCGAAGTGATCGCCGTTTGCAACGCATTAAAAAGCGCAGGCATCGACATAGAGAGCATCGGCACGAACGAAATCCTCATCAAAGGAAGCGACGGCGAGCTTTTAAGCTTGAACGAAATTTCGATCATTCCCGATCGCATCGAGGCGGGCACCTATCTGTGCGCAGGCGCGATCACGGGCTCTCGTATCACGATCACCCGCGCTTGCGCGGCTCATCTTGGCGCCGTACTTGCAAAATTTGAAGATATGGGTTTTAAATTTGAAATTTCAAACGGCGGCGAGGAGATAACGATCCTACCTGCTTCAAAAATCAAACCCGTAGAGATCATCACGAGCGAATATCCGGGCTTTCCTACCGATATGCAGGCGCAGTTTATGGCGCTGGCGTGCATCTCCTCGGGCGTCAGTACCATCGACGAGAGGCTTTTTGAAAACCGCTTCATGCACGTTAGCGAACTTTCAAGAATGGGCGCAGATATCCGCCTAAACGGACACATCGCGACGATTAGCGGCGGCAAGCTAAACGGCGCGGACGTGATGGCGACCGATCTGCGCGCCAGCTCGGCACTCGTTTTAGCCGCCCTTACGGCGCGCGGCGAGAGCAAAATACATAGAATTTACCACCTAGATCGCGGCTACGAGAGACTAGAGGCTAAGCTTAGTGCACTTGGTGCGGACATACAGAGGCTCGAGGAATGACAAATTCCGAAATAAAGAATTTTGCACTAGCAAGCGATGCGGAATTTTACGCAAAACGCGTTTCGAAATAACGCGCCGCGCAAGAGCCACGTAAATTCTATCAGCAGCAATGCATTAAATCGCTAAAGCTAAGTGTGGCGAAATTTTAAAGGCAAATATTGGTAGAATTTCAAGTATGAGTCTCTTTAAATTTAAATAGCAAGCTTTGGTAAAATTTAATGAACGAGCCGTGGTGGAATTTTTTAAGCAAATGTGGGTGGAATTCCTAGGGCAAAGCGGAATTTTACGAGCGAAATGTTTTGAAATTTTAAGCAACGCTAGCAGCAAAATAAGGCAAGTTTGAGCCCGTAAAATTTTGCGCACTCATTTGGATAAAATTTTGCTTTGCAAGCTCCAGCAAAACATAGAATTTAAGACTATGTGAGGTCTTAACTGTGCGAATTTTAAATGTAAAAAATGATAAAAAGGACTTAAAATGATAGGAATAAATGAGGCTATAGATTTGGCTACGGCCAGAATCACATCAAGCAAGCAAAGCGAAAAGGTACCTCTTCCCAGCGCTCTAGGCCGCATTCTTTCTAGCAATATTTCTGCGATTAAAAACCTGCCCTGCTTCGATAATTCGGCGCTTGACGGCTATGCCTACGCGGCGGAATTCAAAGACGAAAAGCTAAAGATCGTAAAGCCTACGATTTTTGCAGGAGACGAAAAATTTTATGAAATCAAGGCTGCGCAAGCGCAAAAGATAATGACCGGCGCGCCAATGCCTGCGGGCGCGGACTCTGTCGCGAGGCTAGAGGATGTAGACGCGCAAGGCGGAACTCTAAAAATCCCTGCTTCCGTTCACGCTCACGACGGCTTTCGTAAAAAAGGCGAGGAGGTGCGCGCGGGCGAGCTTTTATTGCGCCGTGGCGAAATTTTAAACCCTGCTAAAATCATGCTTCTTGCCGCGCAAGGAATTTACGAAGCAAGCGTTTACACGCGTCCTAAAATCGCCTTATTTTCCAGTGGAAACGAGCTAAAAGAGCCGTGGCAGAGCGCAAGTGAGCGCGAAATTTATAATGCCAACTCTAGCGGTATTGCTGCATTGCTACAAAAATACGGCTTGCAAAATGAGTATTTAGGGATTTTAAAGGATGATTTTAGCGCAGTATGCGAGGCGCTAGACGCTGCTACGCGTAAATTTGACGTGCTAATTACCAGCGGTGGAGCAAGCGCCGGGGAGGCGGATTTTATGCAAAGCGCTATGAGCGAACTTGGATTTTTGCAGGTTTTCGATCACATTGATATCAAGCCCGGCCGCCCCAGCAAGTGCTTCGCAAAAGACGGCAAATTCGTCTTTGCAATGGCAGGCAATCCGATGGCCGCTTTCGTGCTTACGCGCGCAGTCATACTACCGATCCTATTTAAGCTTAGCGGCGCAAGTGAGGCTTTTAGCGCAGAAGCGGCGATCTATGCCAAGCTCGCAAGCGATCTGAAGCTAAAAAGCGGCAGAGTAAATTTAACCGTAGGCGCATATGAAGGCGGGGTTTTTACGCCTATGCCGTCGCCTTCTGGGCGCATCAGGCCGCTGGCTGCGGCATCGCATTTTTTCTTGGCTGATCCCGAATGCGACAAAGTTCGCGCTGGAGAAATCGTAAAAATTTATGAAATTTAAGCGAGAAATTATTGACAAATGAAAATTTATAGGCTACAATCGCGCTTTATTTTTACTGCATGCGGGAATAGCTCAGTGGTAGAGCGCAACCTTGCCATGGTTGATGTCGCGAGTTCGACTCTCGTTTCCCGCTCCATCTTAACTTCAAATTTTAAAATTCCTTCCGTTTCGCTCGCTTTTAAAGCACAAAATTTCGATATGAGAGCCTTGAAATGAAAATTTTAGTTTGCGTAAGCGGCGCGAGTTTTTGCGAGATCGGGCTTGATCTGCTTAAATTTCTTGCCAGCTCGCCGCATGAAATCCACGCCGTACTTACTCAGGGTGCGCGCCGCGTCCTGAGTGCCGAAAGCGGCATAGATGCGGACGAGGCTTTAAAATCCGCGGAATTTAGGAGCGTGAAATTTTATCCCGACGACGATCTGGGCGCGCCGCCCGCTTCAGGATCCTTCGGCATTGACGCCACAATCTTTGCGCCCTGCTCTGTTGGCTCTTTGGCTAAAATTTACGGCGGGCTTTGCGACAGCTTAAGCACCCGCGCCGCCGCAGTCGCGCTAAAAGAGCACAAGCGGCTGGTTCTTGGCGTGCGTGAGATGCCGCTTTCTGCGATCAGCCTGCGTCAGATGAGCGAGCTAGCCGCGCTCGGCGTCATCATCGCTCCGCCCGTGATCGCAGGCTACTGCGGCGTGCAAAATTTAAAAAATTTCATAATCGGCAAGTGGTGCGACGCCCTGGGCGTGCAAAACGAGCTGTTTAAAAGGTGGCAATAATGCAAAACTCAAGAAAATGTATCTATCCGGGCACTTTCGATCCTATCACGAACGGCCATTTGGACGTCATCAAGCGCGCGCTAGGGCTTTTTGATGAGGTTATCGTGGCGGTCGCACTAAACGAGAGCAAAAAGCCCTACTTCAGCCTAAAATCCAGACTGGAGATGGCGCGAGCCGCGACACGCGGGCTTCGTGGCGTGAGCGTGCAAAGCTTTGATAATCTGCTCGTGGATTTTGCTAAATCTTGCGGTGTGCGCTTCGTTATCCGCGGACTCCGCGCGGTTAGCGACTTTGAGTACGAGCTGCAGATCGGCTACGCAAACGCCTCGCTATGGGAGGAATTTGAGAGCGTGTATCTGATGCCGACGCTCAAAAACGCCTTCATCTCAAGCTCGATCGTCCGCTCCGTTTTGAGCCACGGCGGCGATGTTTCGCACCTAGTACCGAGCGAAATTTTAAAATTTTTAAAAAAATGAGCTTGTAAGCGACTAAAATTTAGCTCGCGGGCGCGGCTAAATTTAAAATTTGCAAGCCGCACAGGAGATAAAATGAACGAAGCAATGGATGAGATAGAAAGACTGCGAACGTTTTTAAAAAGCGTGAGAAATGAATACAAAGCCTTAAATAAAATAGCCGAAGCGCATGTCGTAAGCAGACGCTGGGCGTCGGGCAGTTATATCAATTTAGAGCCGTTTTATTTCGAATATAACCGCTTATCAAAGGGCAAAATTTTAAAAGCTAAACCAAAAAAGATCGCAAACGCCTACGAATACGGCTTTGACGCGCAAGATCGCGTCGTTTTTGAAAGACAACATGACGGCAAAAAACATTTCTTTGAAAACCTTTATTTTTGGGGGCGGGACGAAGTTTTAAAATACGAATTTGGTTGCTATAACAAAAGATGCTCAAGATGCTTCAACATAAAAAGATTTATCTATGAAAATGGCGAGCTAAAGTCCATCTACTCGGCCTTTGACAACAACGCCTATGGGATAGAAAATTTTACTTACGAAGGCGGCAAACTCGCACAAAGACGGGAGTATGTAGAGCACCCTCGCGCAGGCAGAAGAAATGACGTAACAAACTATGAATTTGACGCAATGGGCGAGCTGAGCTTAATAACCGAAAATGGCTATGTGCGCTATCAAAAGCCCGATAAGGATATGAGCTACAAAAAGCTTTATGAGCTCGCCGCGCAAAGGCTGCTGCCGGCGATTAAAGAGACGATCAAAAAGCATGCGCCCGACTGCAAGCTCTACTGCATAAATTTAGCTTGCGACAATAGGAGTTTGCCGCCGATCATCGGATTCGGCTCGCAAGAACAGCGCGTGCAGTGGCTTGCACGAAAGGACGGCTGGCTTCTTTGGCTCGTTCCTGATTACGAGTTTCGAGCCGAGGTCGAAGTAGACTACGAAACGGCGAAAATTTTCGATCTTTTCAATCAAGAAACGCAGCTAAATGATAAATATGCGCAGGCTAAAAAGCTCATTTGGGAGTGCGTGAAGCAGCTCAAAGCAGGTCTTGGCGAATTTGCACTCGATATGACGGAGGATTTTACGATCACGGCTACCGATTGCGATCTTAGCAATCTGAGGAAAGATTTCATAGCGATAAATCCCGAACCGATAGGTGCATAAGGGCAAAATTTAAAATTTCATCGTCGCGGTTTTATCATCACGCGCAGCACTCGCCCGCCCCAATGCGCCCCACTCTGCATAACGCCGCCCTGCTCCGCCAAAAGCACCGTCCCTACTCCGTATAACGCTATCCGCTTCGCAAAGGACATACCCTGCTTTACGAAGCGTGCCATTCTATCCGCACAGCGCGCCGTCTTTATCGGCTGGCGCCCTACTCCGCTCCGCTCGGTACGCGCCCCTTAAGCGCGAATTTACTCGCTCGCTGTGTTATGCAACGCATCCGTCCGAGCGCTAAATTTAACCGCGAGCCGTGCCGCAAAGAGTAAGTGCTTAGCAACAAAGCGCCCGATAAAATTTTACGCCGAAAAATAAAATTGGCTCGCACAAGTTCGCGCAAAAGCCCGATTTTGAGGCGAAATTTTGCGCCCAGCTGTTTAAAAAAGCCGCCATTTAGCTATAAATTTGTAAAATAGCGTACAAATTTAAAGGCGAAAAATGTATGTAATATTCGAAGGTATCGACGGCGTGGGCAAAAGCACGCAGATAGCGCGGCTGGCGGCGGCTTTTCCGCAGGCGATCGTGACTAAGGAGCCCGGCGGCACGAAGCTCGGCGAGGCGGTGCGAAGCCTCGTTTTGGGCGAGGATTTTAAGTGGCGGCGCGGCAGCGTAAATCTGCGCGAGGCCTGCGGCGAAATTTCAAAGCGCGCCGAGCTGCTTTTGTTCCTCGCAGACCGCGCCGAGCACTACGAGCGCGTGATAAAGAGCGGCGCGGACAAGCTCGTGCTAAGCGATCGCGGCTTCATCTCGGGGCTTGCCTATGCGCTGGCAAACGACGAAAACGCGGATATTAGCGAGCTTATCGCGCTTAATAAATTTGCGCTTGGAGGCAAATTTGCAGATAAAATCGTGCTGTTCTTGGCGGACGAGCAGCTCGTTGGGCGGCGGCTTAAAACGCGCGCTAGCAGCGATATAATCGAGGCTCGCGGGCTAAAATACCTAATGCGCGTGCAGGAGCTGATGGCGCAGGCGTGCAGGGCGTGCGGAGTTCAGACTCTGCAAATCGACGCCGCGCAGTCCGAAGAAGCGATCTGCGATCAGATAAAAAATTTCATACTTTCTTAAAATTTTAAGGCGTGGAATTTTGCCGCGAGAATTGATTTCTGAACTCTGCCGTGAAATTTTAGCTATGGAATTTCATCGCGAAATTTTAACTATGAAATTTCGCCCATAAAATTTCATCTTCGAATTTCGTTTATGGAATTTTACAGGAGAGATTCTAGGGAAAATTTCATGGGCGGAATTTTGTTTTATAATTTAACCGTAAAATTTCGCCACAGAATTCTGTCTTAAAATTCCGCCGCAGACTGAAAAGGCGCAGGATTTCATAAGCGAAATCTTGTACGGAATTTTAATTCGCGGATTTGCGGGTGAAATTCCGCTTAAGTTTTAGATCGAAAGGATAATGATGAAGACGTTAAAGTTCGTTTTACGTAAGGTTTTTAAATTTATATTTCTGTTTTGGGTGGTCATAAGCTCGCTTTTGGGTAGCTATATTATCGCGGATAAATTTTTCGGCCGCAACTACGAATCTATGACGTTAGTTCGTTCTTTTGGTGGCGCCCGCGTAGAGCTGCAAAATTTTATGATAGATACGGACTTGCGCGCTACGACTATCGGCAAGAGATTCGAGCATCGGCAAGAGAATCCGCTACCTGATTTCTCGGAGGATAACTCCACGGGCGCTCCGTATGAGCTAAACATAAATTTTGACTACATAAACCGTGAGAATGTGCCGCGGATCGTGCTAAAAAATACCAAGCTCGAACAGGAGGAAAGCGGGCGCGTAGTATTTGAAAAGGATGAGCTAGAGGCGCCGATAGAGGTTGGCGAATACAGCGGCATCGCAAGCGCATCGGTAACAATCCCGAGTATCGACTCCATCCACGTAAGGCATAAGCTAAGCACCGAAATATGCGCGCCTGATGGATCCTGCACTAGCTTCGTGCACTACTTCTCGCCGCGCAAAAGCGCACAGGTTACGGCGGTGCTTAGGGCTTTTTAGCCGCGAAAGATTCGGCGCGAAATTTTAAAACATAAAATTTGCGGCGGTATGGGCTAATTTGGCTGAATAAACGAGTAGATTATCGATGCCCGTAACGTGATAGTATGCTTTATTCGCGTAGCGGAATTTTGTAGCTTGCCGTATTTGTGCAAAACGAAATTTCAAAATTTCGGGGCGCATAAAATTTATAGCGCAGCGTGAAATTCTACCCGGCAAAAATTTATGCCCTATTCCGGCACCGATAAATAAATCTGCTAACAAATCCCGAGAGGCGACAATCTATAAAATGATAAATTTACAATGCAGCGATTGGGTATAAAATTTTAAAATTACCGGCAAAAATATCATGATTTAAAAAGCGCGTTACTTATTATAAAATGCGCTTTATTATCATTCGCCCTTTTATAATTTTCAGTATTTTTGCTATCCGTTTCAAAAACGCTTTGCAAAATTTAGGCTATATTAAAGCTTAAAATACGCCTATTACGCATTTCTTGACTATTCAAAATTTTTTACCTGTCTCTTATA
>UQCL01000073.1 GCA_900539505.1 uncultured Campylobacter sp.
TCTTTTAAATTTCATACGAAATTATAGTAAAAATTCCATTAAAATCAGTGGAATTTCCTAGCAATTTCGCAGCTTAAATTTAAAATTTTAACGCTTTAAGATGCTTGCTTGGCTAAATTTAAAAAGACATAATTTTCTACGTTTAAATTTTAAATTTCACGGCGCCAATCCGTTTATAAAAGCTCATGCGGCAAAAGCGGCGAATTTAAAATTTTACTTCGCCAAGATGGAATTTTGCGAGCTAAAATAAAGCGGCAAGAGCGGTGAAATTTTAAAATTTCACCGCCCAGACAGGGGTTTTTAGTAGAAACTTTAAGGCTAGTTAAAATTTAGCGTATATTTTATGCTAAAGTTAAATTCCATATCTTTCTCGACCTTTGGAAAGCTACCTTTTGTGCGCTCGACCGCGCTTAACGCGCCCTCATCAAGCGAATCGACATTAGAAGAAGACGTAACGCGAAGACCTTTAACATCGCCGCTTGCCGTATAGGTAAAGTGCACGCCTACGACGCCGATTTTACGCATACGTTGCGCATTTTTAGGGTAGTGCGACTGCGCGTAGCGAGAAATGATGGCGAAAATTTTCTTGCCGACATCGCTATTGCTAGGATCTCCGCGGCTTGTTATAGCGTCGCTACCACCACCTGCACTACTGGAGCCGCCGCCCCCGCCGCTACCCAGCGAAATAGGCTTTGTGGGGTCAAATTTTGCCGTTAAATTCCTATCGCTGCTTTGAACTTTATGCTCTTTTTTCGGCTTAGGTTTTTCGATCGGTTTTGGTTTTTCTACCGGCTTTGGCTTGGGCTTTTCGACCGGTTTTGGTTTTTCGATTACGGGCTCTGGTATAGGCTCCGGTTCAGGAATCGGCTCGGGCTCCGGTATTGGCTCCGGCTCAGGCGGAGTTGGTTCCGGTTCGGGCTCGGGCTCCGGCGGAGTGGGCTCTGGCTCAGGATCCGGTTCGGACTGATCGGAAGGAGGCGGGATATTGGGCTCATCGGAGATATCGCCCTGCTTGGCCTCATCCATTATGCTATCAATGGAAAAGGCTATCATATCGGGCATGCTAGGCGGCTTCGGTGCCGACGATAAAATAACAAAAACACCCACAGCGATGATGCAATGCAGCACCAAAGATACAATGAAGCCTATTGCGCTATCTTTATTCATTGCTCTTTTTCGGTCACGATCGCAAATTTTTCATGGCCCGCCTTTTTTAGGACATCCATGATAGAAATGAAAGAGGAAAATTTCGAGTCTTTATCGTTTTTCAATACGACAAGATCGTTTTTATCGAGTGCGGCAATTTTTTTCTCAAGCTCATCCTCGCTTATTGCAATATCGTCTAGGTAAATTTTAGATTCGCTATCCACTTTAATGGTAACTTTCTTATCCTCTTGCGGGTTTTGCGAGCTTGAAGAAGATGGCAGATTTACCTTGATATGCCCCTGCGCAATGAAAGTCGAGACACTAAGCACAATCGCTAACAGCACCAGCATAATGTCGATGAACGGGACGATATTTAGCCCGTCTCGTCTAGGAATGCTCATTTATTTAACCTCATCGTAGCGATTTAGAAGCACATCAACTTTACGGACGAAACCGTTGTAGATGATGAGCGTAGGCACGGCGACGACTAGACCGGTAGCCGTAGCTTTAAGGGCAAGCGAGAGACCTTGCATGATAGCCTTGGTATCGATACCGCTTGCAGTACTCATATCAAAAAATGTGATCATAATGCCGATGACAGTACCTAAAAGACCAATGTACGGGGCATTTGAATAAACGATATAAAGCGTCGTTAAATTTTTTGTCAGAGCCTCTTCATATAGCGCCTTGCTTTTGTAATCGCTCGCCTTAACCTTCGAATAAAAAAGTAGCCTTTCGATACTGAACCATACGACCAAAAAGCTCATAAATCCGAGGATCGCAAAGATAATGTAATCCACGTAATGCGCCAAAAATTCCATAATGCCCATAAGCTCTCCTTAAAAATTTTAAAAATTTTTATAAATTCAGCAAAGTACCTTGCCAAAAAAAATGAGTGATTTTATCAAAAGTAGATTTAATTTTTACTAAAATTTTGATGATCGATATTTAAATTGTATTTTCTCATTTAGCTTTATTTAATGATAATAAAGCATTCGGTGATAGAATTCTAATGATTTTAAAATGTCTTGATAATTAATATAAAATAAAGGATTAATTTTATATTATTCGCCGTTTTTTAATCTTATTATCATTTAGGAGTTTCGTATGAAAAAATTTCATCTGGCTTTGTCTTTGTGTGCGGTTCTTTGCTTAAGCGCACAAGCAGACGAGAAATCAAGCGCTACGGACGCGTCCAAAAGCAAGGATTCAAATACGCAAAGCCTAGGCGTAATCGAAGTTACTAGCGATTCTAGCACGCCTAGCACCGTGGATGATATCAAAATCAATACTCGCAACGCTACGCTCGTCAAAGACGTATTTCGCGACATCCCAGGCGTTTATGTGGGCGGTACCAACGGCATGAATCAAAAAATTTATATGCGCGGCGTGAGCGATCGCGGTCTAAATATCACGATTGACGGCGCGAAGCAAAACGGCAATACCTTTCATCACAACGCCGATTTACTAATCGATCCTGATCTTATAAAAGCCGTAGAGGTCGATGTAGGCGCGCGCTCAGTCGTGAACGGCTCTGGCGCTTTGGGCGGCTCAGTTGCCTTCAGGACGGTAGACGCTTCTGACATGCTTGAGGACGGTCAGGATATCGGCGCCAAGCTCAAAGTGGGCTATACGAGCAATAACGAAGGCTATTCGCAAAGTGCGATGCTCTACGGCAGAGCGTTTGATAGCCTAGATATGCTTGCCGCATTCAAGCACTACGGATACGGCTTCGGCGAATCGGGCAACGGCAAACCTACGGGTGGCGATGGCAACGATATAAATTATCTATTCAAGGCGGGCTATAGCTTTTTGGATTTTCATAAAATTTCGCTATCTACCGAGCATATGCAGTATAAAGGTCTCTATCCACTGCGACCGGAATTTGGCTCATGGCTAAACGGACAGCTGGATAACCGCAAATACGAGCGCGATACGCACACGATCAAATACACATATAATCCAAGCGACTTGTTAGAGCTCGACATCACGGGATATTACACCAAGCATCAACGCATCGGATCGACTTCGACGAACGTAAAATGGGGCGTCGAGACCAAGGGCGGCAAAATCGGCGCTAAAAGTAAATTTGAAACGGGCGATCTGGCTCATACGTTGCGTTATGGCTTTGATTACTACCGCTCCGAAAACTACGTCAAGCCCGGCAATCTACGCCCCGAGAAGGTCGATAATTATAGCTTTTATATCGAGGATGCTATGCACTACGGCGGGCTTACGATAACTCCCGGCGTGCGCTACGAAAGGCACGAGCTAAAAACTTACAACGGCAGAGGCGCGAATATTTCGAGCTACAAATATAAATTCGACGAAGTAAGCCCCGCCTTGGCGCTTGATTACGAGATCGGCGCGGGATTTGGAGCGTTTGCGAGCTATGCGCGAGTATTTAGAGGACCTGACGTAATGGAGAGCATGATGGCTGCAGGTACAAGCCGCGGCAGACCGCTAAGCTGGATGGCTAACGAAAATTTAAAGGCCACTACGGGTAACGCCTACGAAATAGGCGGTCGCTACAAAAGCGAGCTAGGAGAGAATTCCTCGGTAAGCCTAACTGCGAAGTACTTCAGGACGGAGTATAAAAATCTCATCGTAGATAACAACGCGGCGGGCGGAATCGTCGGCTGCCCGGGAGGCGCGCAGGGCACCTTATGCAGGGCTAACGCAGGCGGTGCGGATATCGACGGTGTCGAGCTTTACGCAAGATTGATATTAGATGATTTGAGCCTTGCTGCGGGTTACACCCACCAGCACGTAGAATATAAAAACCGCGTGCGCAGCGGCTCGGGCTATCTAAGCTCAAACATTATCGGCTACCGCGACTATGGCGATAAATACACCTTCAATGCCGAGTACGCAATCTCTGCGGCTGATCTACTGCTGGGCTATAACTTACTCTTTTTCGACTCCAAAAACGTAGCCTCCGCAGCTAGCGACGAAAAAACTAAAGTGCCTAGCTACGCAGTTCACGATCTATACGTTACCTACGCTCCGGATAGCGGGCGATTTAAAGGGCTTGAGATCAACGCGGGCGTTTACAATCTCTTTGATAAAGCCTACGCGTCGCACTCACAGCGCAGCGCCGATTTCACCGGAGATTCAAACGCTATCGACTGGGAGCCGGGACGAAATTTCAAGCTAAGCGTGGCGTATAAATTTTAAAGCTTATGCGAGATGACGGTACGAAATTTTGCACGCTAAAGCGGCGAAATTTTAAAAATTCAAGCCCTTGGAATTTCAAAATTCCAAGGGCTTTGGAAATTTGAATTTTTCGGACTTAAAATTTCAAGCTTTTAAATTCTACTAACATAAATTTTCTCGTAAAATTCTTGCGAATAGCAAAATTCTCATTCGCAATGAAATTCTAGCTTGCGGCGAAATTCCCAAAATTCAAAGCGATATCCGCAACGCTTCACATCCAAAGTTCATTTAGAATTTATAAGATTCCTCCCGCTTCAAGCGCCGTCCGTTTACTCTTCATCGTTAAAATTCCGTTTTAAATTTATATAAAGGAGAGCCTATGTTAAATTCCACCAAAAACGCCATTCGCGGGGCGTTTTGGACGAAGCCGTTCATAGTTTTAGTGCTGCTTTTGCTGCTGCTAATTCCGCTAAGCTTTATCGATAACCTCACCTACTCGCGCTCCGAAACCAAGCAGCTCGCGCAGGATTCGATCCTCACGCCGGTGGGTGGTGAGCTGCAAATCCAGGGCCTTGCGATCGTAGTGCCCTACGCAGAGATAATCGAAGCGATAGACAAAAGCAACAACGAGCTCGTAAAAAGGCGCGTAGAGAAAAATTTCATCATCGTGCCTAAAAACTACTCCCTCGCGGCGGAGATCGACCCCACCTATTTAAAGCGCGGGATTTTTCGCGTTCCGATATATAACGGCGATTTTGCGCTAAAAGCGGACTTTGAGGCGATAAACTACGCCGAGCTCGGCGTCGATCCTGCGCGGCTAAATTTCGACGAAGCCGTGCTGGTGCTTGGAGTCGGCGATCAAAAATCCTTCACCGCCTTCCCTAGCCTAAATTTAAATGGCACGGAGCTTAAGCAGTATCACGGCAACACCGAGGCTAAAATTTTCGATCGAAGCCTAATCTACAAGCTCCCCGCTTCCGCGCTGTCGTCTGATTTTAGCATCAGCGGCACGCTTAAAATCCAAGGCGGCAAGGCGCTTCATCTTGCTCCGATCGCGCAAAATAGCCGTTTTGAAATTAGCTCTACTTGGGCATCGCCTAGCTTTGGCGGCGGCTTTATCGCCAAATCGCGCGAGGTAAGCGCTAACGGCTTTAAAGCTTCGTGGGAAGTCACAGGCTTAGCCGCAGGCATTGCTCCTGCGTGGCTTGCAGATCAAGATGACCGCGTCGCTATGACGAACTGGCGCAGCAACGACGATAGAAATGACGCCGTAAGCATCGGCTTCATCGAGCCCGTGAACAACTACTCGCTGATTAAGCGCTGCACGGATTACGCTCTGTTATTTTTAGCGGTGCCGTTTTTAGCGATCTTTTTGTGCGAGGTTTACACTCACGAGCGCATCCATCCGATCCAATACCTATTAATAGGACTTGAGGACGTCGTTTTCTACCTGCTAGTGCTTTCGCTCTCCGAACACATGGGCTTTGCGCTTAGCTATGCTGCTTCGGCGATCGCGGTAAGCGCGATAGTGTTTTTCTACGCGAGCGCGATTTTCAAAGGCGCGCGCTGGGGCATTTTCATCACCTGCGTCCAGCTCGTTTCTTACGCGATCCTCTACGTCATCTTAAATTCCGAAGACTACGCGCTTCTAATGGGAAGCTTGATGATATTCGCGGTGATTTCGCTGGTGATGTATTTTACGCGCAAGCTCGACTGGTACGACACCGCGATCCCAAGCGGCGAGAAAAAACAGGAGCAAGAGCCCGAAATTTAGCCTTTAAATTTGCCGCCAAATTTAATCGCAACGGCCTTTGGAGCTTTAAAATCCAAAGGCCTTTTTAAATTTGCCCGCTAAATTTCGACTGCTAAAATTTCATCTATTTAAAATTTTATCCGCCGCGGCAGACAAACCACGGCGCGTAAGCAAGATGCGCGGCGACACGTTTTAAATTTAATTCCGTCAGCATGTCGCGACCTAGCCGAACGGCGCATTTTAAAATTTAGCCCCGCGAGCGCAAACATACCGCGACAAAGACAAAATCTAGATCGCGCCGCTTTAAATTTTAAAATTTCATCTATTCCATAGCACCGATTTTTGAGTATAATGAGCGAAAAATTTTAAGGATTTTGTGTGATACTTGCTATTGAGAGCAGCTGCGACGACAGCTCGGTCGCAGTGATGGATGAGCGGAGTTTCGAGCTGAAATTTTACGAAAAAATAAGCCAGGAGGCCGATCACTCCAAATACGGCGGCGTCGTGCCCGAGCTTGCCGCGAGGCTGCATACTGAGGCGCTGCCGCGGATTTTACAGCGCGCAAAGCCCTATTTTAGCGAGCTTGGCGCCGTCGCAGCGACCAATACCCCGGGGCTCAGCGTGAGCCTGATCGGCGGCGTGAATATGGCAAAAGCGCTCGCGCTCGCGCTAAATCTGCCGCTCATCGGCGTAAATCATCTCATAGGCCACGTCTACTCGCTGTTTTTAGGCGGCGAGGCGAGATTTCCGATGGGCGTTTTGCTCGTTAGCGGCGGACACACGATGGTTTTGGATATCGATGCGACGGGCGGTATCGAAATTTTAGCGACCACGGGCGACGACAGCTTCGGCGAGAGCTTCGATAAGATCGCAAAGATGCTAGGCCTCGGCTACCCGGGCGGCGCGCTCATCGAGGAGCTCGCAAAAGGCGGCGAGCCGAGGTTTGAGCTGCCCGTGCCGCTAAAGGGCGATAGGCGGCTGGAGTATAGCTTTTCGGGGCTTAAAAACGCCGTGCGCGTGCAGATAGAGAAGCTAAAAGAGGCGGGCGAGCTAGATGAGCAGGCGATGCGCGATCTGGCGCGCTGCTTTGAGGACGCGGCGTGTGCGCACATACTGGATAAATTGCAGCGGATCTTTGAGCTGCGCCGCTTTACGCGATTCGGCGTCGTGGGCGGAGCGAGCGCGAACCTGCATCTGCGCGGACTTCTAACGGATCTGTGCAAGCGGGCGGGCTGCGAGATACTTTTCGCGCCGATGAATTTTTGCTCTGACAACGCCGCTATGATCGCGCGCGCGGCGATAGAAAAGCTGCGTAAAAAGGAGTTCGTCTCGCCCGCAGAGCTGCAAATAATTCCGCATCTAAATCTACGCTCGGCGTTTGAGTGAAATTTTAAAATTTACAAATAGTCCGCACCCGCTAGCGGTTTCTCACGCGCTGGGCGTTTGAGTGAAATTTTATCTCGCGCTCGCTCGCGGTTGGGTTTGGATAAAATTCACTTTGAATTTACACATCGCATTTCAGGCTCGCGCCATGTTTTGCTAAATTCCTTTCGTGCTTGCACCGCCATCGGTACCGCTGCCGCTGCGCGTCCCCTTGTCGTTTATAATGTCTACTAAAATTTGATCGACTTTGTTAGTTTGTCGTTTTTATCCTTTCTTAATCGTGCAGAAAAGTTACGACTTCATGTTCTTTTGGTAAATTTTCTCTACCATCAATACCTCGATTACCATATTCCGTTAGAGCTTCTTTTAAAATTTTATAAAGCTCATCTAACGAAATTCCATCAAGACTAGAATTTATATTTTCTAGCTTATATTTTATAAAAAACGGATTATCGACTAGCATTTTACTTGTGGTTTCGTCATAGACCCGTCTAATATCAAGCTCAATTTCTCTACCCTTATAATAAAGCAGCCAAATCATCTCTCCGGTATATCCGTCTCTTGGATCAGGCAGATGCGGGCTACAAACAAAGATAAGCCAAATATCTCTTTGCCTATCGATGACCCAGTTCAACCACTTTATTTGATAGGGTTTTTGTGGATTATAATGATATTTTGCCAAGCACTGATCTACACGATTTATAATATCATATTTCTCAATATCCTCTTTCGAAATATATTCTGCTACAAACGCCATTTTCTCCTCCTTAAGAAATTTTTAATAATCTTAGATTTACGATATGTTTATATTCGCCTATGCGCTAATATATATGATGTATTTAAAATTTAAAACCGCTTTACCTACCCAATTTTAGAGTCTTTTGCTACTCTAAATTTTAAAATTTAAAATCTGCAAAGGACGGATAAAATTCTAAATTTCAAAGTCTCCGCACTACGCTAAATTTTAAAATTTAGAGCAGGCAAAGGCTAAATAAAATTCTATCTCCTCCGAGCTGCATAAAATTTTAAAATTCTATGCCGATGCTCCAAGCTAAATTTTAAAATTTCAGACTTACGGAAGCGGATAAATTTCAAAATTTAAAGTCCGCAAAGCACGGGCAAAATTCTAAAATTTTTATAATTCTAAATTTCCGCTCTACTT
>UQCL01000074.1 GCA_900539505.1 uncultured Campylobacter sp.
ACAGAGTATAGTTAAATTTTGCTTTTACAAAGCTAATTTTTTATAAAATAAAACTATGGAAAACAAAATTCATAAAAACCTTAAATTTGCGGGGCTAATAGCCAAAAAATCAGAAGAGATTCGCCCCGTCGTGGAGCAAATTTGCGAAATTTTAAAAGCGCAAGGTATTGAGCTTTTGCTTGAAGAGGACGGAGCGGAATTTTTCGGCCTTAAGCCGCATACGCTTGCAGAAATTTTAAAAAAGACCAATTTTTTAATCAGCCTCGGCGGCGACGGCACGCTTATCGGGCTTGCGAGGCTGCTAAGCGACAAAAACGCTTTTATTTTGGGTATCAACGCAGGCACTCTCGGGTTTTTAACGGATGTGCAGCCTAGCGAATTCGCAAAATTTTTAAAGGAATTTTTGCGTGGCGAATACGAGATCGAGCGCCCGTTTTTACTCGAAGTGATACTGGAAAACGGCAGCGGCAAGATCGTCCGCAAGACCGCATTTAACGACGTCGTAATCACCCGCAGCCACATCTCCTCGATGGCGAAGATCGACGCCTTCTTAAACAGAAAATATTTCAACACCTATTACGGCGACGGCGTGATCGTAAGCTCCGCCGTGGGCTCGACCGCGTATAATATGAGTGCGAACGGCCCGATCGTCTATCCGCTGTGCGACGTGTTTTGCGTCACGCCGATCTGCTCGCACAGCCTGACGCAGCGGTCTTTGATCCTGCCAAAAGAGTATCTCGTAAGCTTCAAAAACGCCGGAAGCTCCGAAGTTAGCGTCGTCATCGACGGACAAGACGTTTTTGATATGGCGGAATTTAGCAGCGTGAGCGCTAAAATTTCGCACGCCAAGGCAAATTTAATAAAACGCAGAAGCTACGATTATTTCGACGTTTTAAAAGCCAAACTCAGATGGGGGCACGGCGGATGCTAGAAAGAATTTATATTAAAAATAATCTAGGTTTTTGCGAGAGCGAGCTTAGTTTTGGCCCGGGACTTAGCGTATTTACAGGCATCAGCGGCGCAGGCAAATCAGTATTAATAGGCGCGATTTTAGCGGTGTTCGGTCTTAACGAATGCGAGGCTGAGCTCATAGAAGCGGACGTAGAGCATCAATTTGATATGGAAAATTTCGGCTTGATAAACGATACGCCAAATATTTTTCGCGTTCTAAAAGAGCGTAGCTTGCGATACTTTATAAATTCCCAATCGGTCTCAAAAAAAAATCTAAGCACGATCGCCGGCGAATACGTGAAATTTTTAGGCGCGAAAAACGCCGGCGAAATGAGTAGCGGCAGCTTGCTAAAATTACTTGATTTTATCGCCGCGAAAAAAGATGCGGCGCACGCTCAAAGCCTATCGGAGCTTCAAAGCGCTTTTGTGGAATTTAGCCGCACAAAAAAGCAGCTGGATGAAATTTTGGATCAAGAGCGCAAGATCGAGGAGTTAAAGGAATTTGCTCGCTTCGAGATTGAAAAAATCGAGCGCGTATCGCCTAAGATCGGCGAATATGAGGAGCTTTTGCAGATCAAAAAAAAGCTTAGTAAAAAAGATAAGATCGAGGAGCTTTGGGCTAGGGCGCAGGGTGTTTTTGAGCTGGAGCGCAGCGTCATCGAAGCGCTAAGTCTTAGCGGGCTGGATAGTGCGTTTTTTGAGGATGCGATGAACGAGCTGCGGCTAAAGCGAGAAAGCTTGAATTTAGACGAGCTCGAAAACATCGACATAGAGAAAATTTTAGATCGCATCGAAGCTCTTAGCGCGCTAAATAGGCGCTACGGAAGTGTAGAGGAGGCTTTAGCTACACTTGAAGCGCGCAAGAAAGAGCTTGAGCATTACGAGCAGTTAAGCTTTGAAAAAACCAAGCTACAAACGGAATTTAAACGCCTTAGCGAAAGCACCGCTACCCTTGCCGAAAAAATCAGCGAGGCTCGCAAGGGCGCTAAAAAACGGCTCGAGGATCTGATAAATTCCTATCTAAGGCAGCTTTATATGGACGGAGTGGAGCTTAGTTTTAAGCCTACGGCGCTTAGTGAGTGCGGCACGGACGAAATTTGCGTCAGCTTGTGCAAGACGGAATTTAAAAATTTAAGCTCAGGCGAAACGAACCGCCTACGCCTCGCTTTCATCGCGGCAAGCTTAGAGCTTACAAATAACGGTGAGGGAATTTTAATCTTAGACGAGATTGATTCAAATTTAAGCGGAAAAGAGGCGATGAGTATTGCAAACGTGCTGGTAAAAATTTCAAAATTTTATCAAATTTTTGCGATCTCGCACCAGCCGCAGCTTAGCTCAAAGGCTGCGTCACACTTTTTAGTAAGTAAAACGAACGGCAAATCTAGCGTGAGATTATTAAGCGAAAATGAGAAAATGACAGAGCTAGCTCGTATGATAAGTGGCGAGACTATTACTGCAGAAGCCCTGGAATTCGCTAAAAAGCTAAGGCAAAGCTGAAGGAATTTTAAGCTTAAGTTTAAATCTGAAATTTTTTGCTACAATACCGCGTTTAATTTAAATTTAAGTGTGATTTTGCAAAACGACGTAAAATCCGCTTCGAAAAATTTTATCAAGTGAGTTTTATGATTATAGATACACATTGCCATTTAGACGATGCTAGTTTCGACGCCGATTTGGACGCGGTGATTGAGCGCGCCACGATTGCAGGCGTGCGTAGCATCATCATTCCCGGTGCCGATGTAGCAGACCTAGATAAGGCATGTAAAATTTCGCATGCACGGGATAATGTGTATTTTTCCGTAGGGGTGCATCCATACGAGATAGATTCTTTCGATATGGAGGTGCTGAAGCGGTATGCTGACGATCCCAAATGCGTGGGCGTTGGCGAATGCGGTCTTGATTATTTCAGACTTAAGCAGCAAGAGAGCAAGGAAACCAAAGCCTTAGAAATCTCCCGCCAAAAAGACGCCTTCATCTCACAAATTGATCTAGCAACACAACTTCAAAAACCACTTATAGTCCATATCCGAGAAGCAAACGAAGATAGCTTTGGAATTCTAAAAGATCGTGCCGGCGATTTATGCGGCGGTGTTTTACACTGCTTCAATGCCAGCAAGCTTTTGCTAGGTCTTAGCGAATACGGATTTTACTTCGGTATCGGCGGAGTTTTAACATTCAAAAATGCAAAAAACTTAGCTGAGATCTTACCGCAAATTCCGCAAGAGCGCCTTTTAATCGAGACGGATGCACCCTATCTAACCCCGCATCCGCATCGCGGCGAGCGCAACGAGCCTGCATTTACGAGACTCGTGGTAGAAAAAGTCGCGGAAATTTTAAGCCTAAGCGTAGAAGAGGTTGAAGCAATAACGACTCAAAACGCCTGTAGGCTTTTTGGCGATAAAATCAAAGGAGAGATATGAAAGCCATAAAATTTATACTGCTAGCCCTACTTTTAGTGGGCGAAGCGTTTGCGAGCCAGCCTGGTCTGATGCGCGCAAATCACGACTATATTTTAAATCAATTCGGCATCGAAAATAACGAATCGAGCAAAAACGTAGTCGCGGGCATATTCCGTGCGATCAATGCAAGCGATCGCAAGCAGTTTAAGCATATCGTTACTTCGCAGTCGCACAATGCCTACTTAGTCAAATCCGAGGTCGATAACATCGAAGCTCCGGAATTCTTATTGTATTTGGCAATGGTAGAATCTCATCTCAAAAACACCGTAACTTCGGGCGCTAGCGCAGGTGGTATGTGGCAGCTGATGCCGGCAACTGCGAAAAATTTCGGTCTTAGAGTAGATAGTGCCGTGGATGAGCGTCGCGATCCCGCAGCCTCTACGGATGCTGCGTTTTCGTATATTTTGCATCTGAAGCAAAATTTTGGCAAGTGGTATTTAGCGCTAATGGCGTATAATTGTGGCGATCAAAAGCTTAAAAATGCGATTGCAGCTACTGGCAGCGATGATCTGGATCGCTTGCTAAAAAGTCCCGCACTTCCTAATGAGACTAAGAATTTTATCAAGCGCATTATCAAATACGCTTACATCGCTCAAAATGAAAATATGCGCAAAATTTTGCTTTTTGAAAGCGAGCCGTGGGGGCTAAAGCGTATCGCAGTAGCTCCGGGCACAAAGCTAAGCGCAGTTGCAAAACAGATCGGAATTTCGCCGTCACAAATGCAGGATTACAACGCACATATTAAAAACGGAATTTCGCCGCTTAACGGCAAGTACTTCTTTTATATCCCACAAAGCAAATATGCAGAATTTGTCGTAAACCAAGGCGCGTTTCAAGCGTATGAGCCACGTCTGAAACAGCGCAAGCCAGGACACGTGTTAGCAGGTTTGGCGAACGAGCTTAGCCTCAAAGACAAAAACGAAATAGCGCTAAATAATATAAAATTCAACAAATAAGATCGGATCGCAGGTGTCGTACCAGAAAATCGCTCTTTTTAGTGCGCTTTTTGCGCTGATTCTTGCCGGTTGCTCGTTTCGCACCGCACCGTCGTCTAGATCGTCTGCGGGCGGTGCGGGTAAGATCGGCAAAAACTCTCCCGCCACCATGCGCCCTTATAAAATCAACGGCAAAACCTACTATCCAGAGCAAGTAAGCGTCGGCGACACTCAAATCGGCATCGCCAGCTGGTATGGGCCGAATTTTCATGGTAAATACACCTCAAACGGCGAAATTTACGATATGAATGGCATGACTGCCGCGCACAAAACCTATCCAATGAATACTATGGTAAAGGTCACGAATCGCGACACCGGCGCTACCGCAACCGTGCGCATCAACGATCGCGGTCCATTCGTGGATGGTCGCATCATCGATCTTAGCAAAACAGCTGCTAATTTAGTAGGCGTATTTGCCAAAGGTACGGCGCCGGTAAAACTCGAAGTAGTGGGCTTTTATGGGCATACTATCGCCAAAGGCTCGCCGAAAGCAACCATTGTCGGCGGAAATTTTATGGTGCAAATCGGTGCGTTTAGAAACAGAAGCGGCGCACAAATTTATCAGCGCGATTACCACGGCACGGCGGGATATCCTGCGATCATCAAAGAATTTAGCATAGATGGCGCGCCGATTTATCGCGTCTTTTTAAGCGGATTTAAAAGCGAGGATGAGGCGAGAGATTTCGCGCATAATGGCAAGTTTACTGGAGCTTTCATCGTAAGGGAGTAGCAGTTTTATTTGACGGCTTTTACCTTCGTTTTTTTGCTTGATAAGGGTTTTGTTAAATTTATTTGTGAGCTACTTGCGGTAAAATTTCTCGTCATCTAATAGTTATCTGCTTTAGCTGCGGCGAAGTGCGAACTACTTGCAAGCTATTCGTAGCAAAAAGTGCGCCTGCCTGCTTGAGCTTTGTTTTTTAATAGGACGCCGCAGCTGATAAAATTTTATATTGCTAGGGGATAAAGCATGCAAAAATATCCGGAAGTTTATAGTTTAGAAAAGAGTTTGGCTATACTTGAAAAATATAAAGACGAGCTGAGCGCAGAACAATACGAGCAAAACAGATCTATCATCTGTAACCACGCGATAGAGGGTATGTTTGCAAACGAGCAAGATATAATCGATCTTATCAAGGTCGATAAGGGAGAAAAAACATCCGATGAGATAATAAACGAATATAAAAAAGAGTGGGGCGTTTTATAGCGCATAGAAAAATTAAATTTGATACTGAAATATCAGATGTATTTAAACGCAGCTCATCGATTCTTTGAATTTTAATCGTGTAGAAAAGTTACGGCTTCATGATCTTTTGGTAAAAATTTTCTGCCATCGATACCATCATCTCCGTATTCCAATAATGCTTCATTTAAAATTTCATAAAGCTCATCTATCGAAATATCTCCAATGTCAGAATTTACGCTTTGGAATTTATATTTGACCTTAAATGGATTTTCCGTGAAATATTTACTCGTTGTCTCATCATAAATTCGCCTTATATCAAGCTCGATTTCTCTACCTTTATAATAAAGCAGCCAAATCTCCTCTCCAGTATATCCGTCTCTTGGATCAGGCAGATGCGGGCTACAAACAAAGATAAGCCAAATATCTCTTTGCCTATCGATGACCCAGTTCAACCACTTTATTTGATAGGGTTTTTGTGGATTATAATGATATTTTGCCAAGCACTGATCTACACGATTTATAATATCATATTTCTCAATACCCTCTTTAGAAATATATTCCGCAACAAACGCCATTCAACCCTCCTTGAAAAATTCTATAATTTAAATTAGATCGCTCGTATATAGACCAAACAGAGACGAGAGCTCAAATTTAATGTCTTTATCGCTCAACAATTTATTATTCGGCACCGCAATAATGCCCGATTTAAACCTATACAATATATACTTTTTAAATTTAAATCCATTGAGCGCCAAGAAAATGAAATGATGTAGCATGGTGATTAAAAAGAATATTGGACTTACCAAATACCTAACCATTCTCTTTTTCCTATTTTTTATATCTTTGATCCATATATTTACGTCTTGCTCATTGTATGGTATCAACGCCCAAGTTACCGATACGAGATCATCTTTTTGCAAAATTTCGGTTTTAAATTTCATATGTTCGTCTATATGGTCGAATGAAATTTTATCATCATAAAATTTTGTAAAAAACTTATTGTAAAATTCTTGATAGGCTATTTTTATCTCCCAAAAAATACTAAATAAAATTCCGAAAATCCCTAGCGTTAATGACGCCCTTCTCATCATTTCTTTATGCGGATCCAGCTCCGGCGTTAAATTTAGCAAGACAAAAGACAAGAATATAAGCACGCACATGATTTTATTTGATATAGTAAGCCTAAAAAAGTAGTCGTTTTCTATGATTATCGGCTCTTTGTCGAAGTCTTTCATAATATCCCCCTGTTTTAAAATCGCGCATAATTTTATCTTAACGGCGCTTTGCGAGGGATTAAAATTCCAGCCTTGCCGCACCTCATTAAATTTTTAAAATTATATTTCTTATGCATATGCCGATTATTCAAAGACAAACTTCCCGCCCGTTTTCGATAGAATTTTAAAATTTCGATTTAAATTTCTAGCCCATGCAGAAAATGCGCTTTAATCCAAAAAGCATAGAAAAACGCAGCCTTGCACAGAAATTCAAGCGCTTTGGCGCTCGCCACCTCTTTTAAATTTAGCGTCTAAAAATACGCAGAATTTCACGCCGTATAGGTAGAAAATCCAGCTTATGTAGATCCACAGAAAGAAAAATAGCGCGACCGAAAACGAGCCGTAGATGCTAAGATAGGTTTTGTTATAAAAGACGTATTGCGCAAAAACCAGTCTTGAAAGCCACCATAAAATCGATGCTACGAGCGATGAGGCAAGCACCGCTTTTGCGCGGATTTCGCGGTTGATCGCAGTGGCGTAAGTGATAGCAAAAATCCCCCAAACGATTAAGTAGGGTAGAATTTTAAGCAAATTTATCCAGCTCGTAAACTCGGTTTTATTTAGTAGCTCCTGAAGCTCGCCGCTGATATAAAACGATGCTCCAAGCCCCACAGGAGCGAGCGTCATCAGCGTCCAGTAGGTGCTTAGGCTCTTAAAAAAGCTTCGCTCGGGTGAATGCGAAATGCGCGCAATTATCGCTTCAAAATCTCCGAAAAACAACACCGACGTAACTAACACTGCGCAAAAGCCTGTTACGCCAAGGCTTAGCCCGTTTGCCATAAATTCCTCGATATAGTGCGCCATGCTCGCTTGATTTGCGGGCAGGAAGTTTGAAAAAATAAAGCCCATAATCTTGTCGTAGTAGCCTTTAAAGCTTGGCAGCTGCATAAAAACGCTAAGCGAAACCATCAGCACCGGCAGTAGCGCCAGAATCGTGTGAAAGCTAAGGCTTGATGCATGGTGCATGAGCTCGGTATCGTAGAGGCGGAAGAAATTTTTGAGTCGGTTTTGCGCTTGCTTAAGTGCCAGTATTAGTTTTTTCATACGGGCGATTTTACATTAAAAATTTAGAATTTCATATAAATTTGCGCAATTTTTCTTTTGTATCGCGGTATATCGTCTATGAAATTTAAAGCTAAAAAATGCGACTACAAATATATAAATTTATATCTCGAATTTAGCCTAAATTTAGGAAAGTTTTTCTAATATGCTAAAAAATAATATTAAATATATCCACTGTCTCTTATACACATCTCCGAGCCCACGAGACTACGC
>UQCL01000075.1 GCA_900539505.1 uncultured Campylobacter sp.
CGAGATGCAGCGTAGTCTCGTGGGCTCGGAGATGTGTATAAGAGACAGGCTATTTGATAAGGCGCTTGCAACTAAAACTATTCGCCGAATTTTGATGCTAGCACTTATCCATAAATTTATCTCTAGCCTATAAAAACACACGACGCCTTTAATTTAATCAAAATTTCGCTACTATGCGTGAAAAATTTAAGGAGCTTCATGCAATCAGGCAAATTTACTCTCGCGATCATTGTGGCGAATGTCCTATTCTTCGTGATTTCATTCGCATTAGAATATTTTTTCGGCTTTAAGTCCTACCTATTTTTCGGACTCAATCCATATTTTTTCGAGGGGATGCCGTGGCAGTTACTAAGTTCATTTTTTATGCACGGCGGAGTGATGCATCTAGTGATGAATATGGCAGTTTTGTATCAATTCGGCGGGATTTTAGAGCGAGTGTTCGGTGGGATAAAATTTACGCTACTTTACATCGCAGGCGGGCTGCTGAGTGGTGCTTTATGCCTGATTTATATCCGTTATGCCATGAGCATGGGAGAAATCGTCAATATCGTAGGCGCTAGCGGCGCTATCTGCGTGCTTTTAGGCGTGATTGCTTATTTTGATGAACGCAATGCGGGCGGGATTTTTATCGCGATTTTGATAATGAGCTTTGCGCCGATGTTAATGGGCGTAAATGTGGCATGGTATGCGCACATAGCGGGATTCGTGGTCGGTTATGGCTTTGGAATGATCCAGAAAAAATTTAGAATTTTGTAGAATTTAACGCTAAATTTTACATAAAATTTTATGAAAGGATGCAGATGAAACGGATATATTTTATAAGACATGCCGAGGCGCAAAGCGGCGGCAAAAGCGATTTTGAGCGGACATTAAGCTATGCGGGCGAACTTTGCGCAATTAAACTCGGAGAAAAGCCGCGTAGCTTGGGACTTGTGCCTGATTTGATTATTACAAGCCCGGCTATACGCGCACTCCATACGGCGCAAATTATTGCTAATGCGCTGGATGCGATAAAAAGGGTAGTGCCATTACGAGAGTTATATGACGCAAGCTTATGGGATTTGGCAAAGTTTGTTCGCAGCTTGGATGAGATACGATTTTTTAGGTGCGGTGTGAATGTTGAAAAATACAATGCAGTCGGTCTGAGTAGCGAAAAACATCGCGATGCAAACGCTGAAAATTCTGCTTTTAAGAGCACTAAAATTCCCACTAGCATTAGCAAAAATAATGCGATATCCTGCAATGATGTGGAAATTTCTAGCACAGATGTTATGCGAAATTTTAACGCAGCTAGCGCAGAATGCGTATTTATCGTTGGACATAATCCAGCAATAGGCGGAATTTGCTCGCTTTTAGGCGAGAAGGAAGTCGATAAATTTCCTCCTTGTTCGATTTGCGGATTAGAATTTGACGTTCATAAATTCTCAGAAATTACTGATCATAGCGGCAAAATGGTAATACTACAGTGCCCTTAGTTACGCTTTTAACGCTTCATAATTACAATCGAGCGGCTCGTTAGTGCATAAGGCTAATTTTTGCCAAGCATTGTCATATACTCATAAACAAGACTGCGCGGTAAAATTAGCAAGTTATTTTTGAGATAACTTTAAATTTTAAAAAATTTCCAATGATGTGGCTCGCCTTAAAATCGTAGACTAAATGAGTCAGAAAACTAAATTTCATATTTTTAGATGATCGAGTGTTAGCACTTTCGCTTGAAATTCCATTTGCTTTGAAAAACCTTAAATTTAGATTTTACGGATGGAAATTTCACGCTGAAATTTTCTCAAAAATATAAATTTATTGAGAAGAATAAAATTTATTAAGTAAAATTTAATAGTAGCCGTGGTATCATTCCCTAAAAATTTTGATAGGGAATTGAAATGAGACAGTACGAAACTTACAGATGCGACAAATGCGGCGCGGAGGTCGAGGTGCAAAAAGTAGGCGGCGGCGCGCTTAGCTGCTGCGGCGAGCCGATGAAATGCATCACCGAGGATCTGACGCAGGTAAATTTAATGAAGGCGTTCGCAGGCGAATCGCAAGCGCGCAACAAATACGATCTTTACGGCGATTTAGCCAAAGAGGCGGGCTTTCACGCCATTGCGCGACATTTTTACGAGGCTGCCGAAAACGAAAAATGGCACGCCAGAGCCGAGCTAAAGGCACATCACGCGGCTGCGGGTATCCCGCTTGATAAGATGGATAAAAATCTACTCGATGCCGCTGCCGGTGAGCGTTACGAGCACGAGAGCATGTATCCGAGCTTCGCTAAAATCGCGACCGAAGAGGGCAAAAAAGAGGTTGCGCGCCTTTTTAACGCCATCGGCAAGGTCGAGCAGGAGCACGAGCGCGAATACAACGAGCTTCAAAAGATCCTGCTAGAGGAGGGCTTTTTCGAGAGCTTTGACGAGGAAGTTTGGGTGTGCGAGGTCTGCGGGCATGTTCATCGCGGCAAGAAAGCCCCAGGCGCCTGTCCGCTTTGCAAAGCTCCACGTGAGTATTTTAAAAAACAAAGGCTCGTTTAATTTTGATGCTTGCGGCACGGCGTTTTTTTCGATAGTTTTTGAAGCCGTCGCAAATCTCGTTTATTGTCGCGAGCCGATCGCTTAAATCTTGGTTTAAAATTTTGCGCGAGATTTCGTCTTTTTGCTCCTTTTTGCCGCGGACTCCGTGGCTAGACGAAATCTCGGGCTAAATTTATTTAGCCTAAACTCCTTTTCTTATCCCCCTAAGAAATGAAATCCTGCTCGCAAGAGCGGGATTTCTGTCGTAAAATAAATCTAAAATGATCATGCCAATGATTTTATCTCTTTAAATTTTTAGTATAAATTCCTATATGATTCCTGCGCTGTTTACGAAGCAAACTTCGCGTCGGTAAATTTTGCAGCAAACTTTGGTGGCAAATATTTTGCATTTTTAAATTTTAAGGAGAATTCGGTGCGATGAGAATTTGGAAGCAAATCAAACTATAAAATTTTGAGGGTTTAAATTTTAAATCAGGAATTCCATCCTTGCGGAATTTGCAGATAAATTTTATATCCGCTACACCATTACCTTTTGCTTATAAAATTCTCGGATGAAATCCCGTATCGTAAAAATTTAAATGAAATTTTGCACTAAATTTATCTGGAATTTTAGGCGAAATAATATGAGAAAATCTAAAAAGTAAATTATTCTATATTCCAAAAGAATAAAATTTTAGATTTTTTGCGATCAAGCTCTAAGGCTCGCGCGTTAATTTAAAATTTTGCCGAGTTAAATTCTAAAGCTCGCAAGGTAAAATTTTTAGGTTCTGTTATGCTGGTATGAAAAACAAATTTCAGAATTTTTCAAAATAAAATTCCAAATTTTTTAGAAAATAAATTCTATAAAAAACGATTTCAAAGCCGTCTCAAAACGAAATTCAAAAAATCTTGCTCAAGCAAGCCTCGCTCCGCTGCAAATTTTAAAATTTCACTCCTCGAATTCCTCCGCGACCTTCGCCGCAAGGCGCAGTTTGTCGCTGTCGAAGTGGGTGTAGATGCGCGAAGTATTGAGGCTCGCGTGGCCGAGAGCTTCTTGGACGAGCACGAGGTCCTTTTGCTTTTTGTAAAGCATCGTCGCGAAGGTGTGGCGCAGCATGTGAGCACCGTTTTTTTCCTTGCGGATGCCCGCGCTCATTAAAATTTTCTCCACGATGCCGCTGACGTAGGCCTGAGTAAGCGGCGCGCCGTTTTTGGTGACGAAAAGATAGCCCTCTTTGTTAGCAAAGTTCGTCTCCAGCGCGTTTAGATGTTCCTCGATCAGGTGGCGCTTGATCATTACGATGCGGTATTTGTTGCCCTTGCCGCGGATTCGGATGACGAAAAGATCGCCCTCTGGCGCGATATCTTTGCGCTTGAGATTTATCGCCTCGCCCACGCGGATGCCGGTGTAGACGATGATTTTTACGATCAGGCGGTTGCGGTGGGCAAATGAGGGAAACTCGCTTAAATTTATCGCGTCCAAAAACCGCTTCAGCTCCTCCTCGCTCATAAACTCCGGAAGCTTCGTGCCGCGGCTGCCACTAATGCCGCCCCAGTGCTTAAGCTCGATGCCGTAGTTGTGCGAGGTGCCGTCCTGCTCGTTTTGGCGGTCGATGAAGCCGAAAAAATTTATCACGGCGATGCGGTAGTTTTTTTTGCTCGCATCGCTCAGCCCGCCCGTAATGGAAGCTAAAATTTCGCTCAAAAGTTCCTCGTCGATATTTTTCATACTCTCAAGGCCGTACTGCATGATCGCTTCGTAAAATTTTTTAAGCGGGTTAAAATAGGTATTGATGCCGGTAAGTCCCGCATTTCGCGCATCTTTTGCGAGCCGCTCGAGTTCATTGATACTTGCTACCTCGTGATTTAGAGCCAGGCTCGCGCGGCGAAACAGCGCGTCGTTTTTCAGCTCCTTATTCGATAGCGCACTTAGCTTGTAGCGCACGAATTTTACGAGCCAAAACAGCAGCGATTTTTCAAAGCTATCCTTATAATCGAGCGGGAATTTCATTTGCTCTCCTCGCTGTCGCCGAAGATCACGAAAGGCAGCATCAGCGTGTTTTTGATGAGATTATACGGCGTTTTTAGCACGTCGGTCGCAACGCCGGTCGAGTAGGTGGGTTTTTTCGTCGTGCCGCGAATCTCGATGATCGTGGAGATTGTGTTGTTTTCGCCCAAGATGATATGATTTAGCAGCGGGATTTTTGAGATTATCGAGCTTGCGTCTTTGAGGTATTTAAGCTCCAGATCGATATTTAGCGCACCGCTTTTCATATCCACTTCGCCGTTACCCGCGATGTCGGCGCTACTGCCGGTAAAGCTCATTGCGTTTATGTAAATTTTATCGCCGCTGCGGCGAAAGTAAATTTTGCCCTTCTGCACGCTAAAGCCGCGATCGTTGAAATCGGGCGTCTTAAACGTAAGTAGCGACGGCACGGAGTTTATAAAGCTAAGCAGCCTTTGATAGATGATGTAGTCCTTCAGATAGGTGTTTTGCACGTTGATCTCGCCGCGGTAGTTGCGCGGATCGATGCCGCTTGCTTTTAGCGTAAATACTCCTCCGTCGAAGCTCTGCGAGCCCAGAAATTGATTAAGTGCCTCGCCGCTGATGTTTTGCGCAAAAATTTGAAGTAAACTCTTTTTAAAGATTAACTTCACGTCGCCGCGTTTAAAGCTTGCGTTTAGGTTCATATTTTTGCCGTCCAGTACGCCGTTAAAATGCGTAAATTTAAGCGTCTTATTAAGATCGGATAGCACGATCGCAGAATTTTGCCCACTGAAATTTATCGGCGAGCGCTCCTTTGTGCCGCTATTAAACTCGCTGGTTTGCACGCTCGTATTGATCGCGACGTCCACGTCTTTTAGAGCGACGAAGTTGCCGCCTTTGTTTATTTTAAGAGAAATTTTACCGCTTCCGCTAGAGCCGTCCAGATCGCCCCCGCGCACCCGAAGCGCGAAAGAGTCGTTTTTATAAGCTCTGCCGTCTTTGTTTAGCAGACCGAAATCAAAGATGAGATTGTTGCTGCTGATATCTAAGTTTGTAAAATCGCTGGTTAAAATTTTAAGATCTCCGCCGCTAATGCCCGCGTTTTTAAGCGTCTTAGAAAAGGGCAAAATTCCGCTAATATCGGGCGAGCTAATCTCGATCCGCTCGCCGAAGCTCATCTTCGCGCCTAAAAATTGCGAGCTCAGCACCGGCGCTTTGCCGCTAAAATCAAGGCTTATATTATCTCGCGCATCGCCAAATTTTAAAATTTCTTTGCCGTTCGGGGAGAGATTGAAGCTATGAATAACGCCGTTAAATTTAGCTTTGCGCGTGGCGATATCGATACTGCCGCTTGCAGTGGCGTTAAAAATTTCATTTTGCAGATTTGCGTCTTTGATGTCGATTTTTTTCTCGGTGATGTGCACCCGCGCGGCTTTGGAGTGAAATTTCGCTTTAGAGATCATCAGATCGGCGTCTTTTAGCGTCACGTTCGCATCGACCTTGGCGCTTTCTTTTTCGACGTCCACGTCTATCAGCACGCGCGCATCGATCCCGCCGCCAAGCGGATATACGGGCTCGTCTATGCCGTAGCTTTGCAGGATCGCTATAAGGTCCTTGCCCAAACTCTCCTTGGTCCGCAGATCCAGATACACGATCGGCTTCTCTTCAAAGAGTCCGCCGATACGCACGCCGCTTCCCTCCAGGCTTTTGCCTTTAAATTTAGGCTCATTCAGCGTGAAATTTAGAAAATCGTTTTTAAGCGTGATGTTGGCGTCTTTTACCGTTACGGCTTCGATTTGCGGTTGAAATTTTATCGTAAGATCCTGCGCGTAAGCCGTGGCGCTGACGTTTTCGGCGATCGGGCGCGGATCTTTCAGATCAATTTTGGCGTGGAGGTTTTCGATATAGTAGTTTTGTGCGACCGCCTTGCCGTAGATCCACTCGTTCGCAAGAGGATTTAACCCCGTAAGCGAGCCCAGCTCATTCATAAAATTTTTCAGACTCAAGGCCGAGGCACGGTTTATCTCGATATTTAGCTCCGAGCCGATATTGTGCACGTCAAGCTCGCCTGCGATCTCGTGCGAAGCGAAGGTGCCGTTAAAATCATACGTATCGGCTTTGAAATTTGCTCGTGCCGTGCCGTGCAGAGTAAGATTAAAATCATTTAGCTCAAGCTCGATCGGATCAAAGCTAAGTCCGTTTGCGCCCGGTGTGATCTTTGAGCTTAGCCTAAAAAACCGCGTGTCGGCGTAAAAAACGTCGCTTTTGTATTTTAGCTTTAGACTTTCGCCCTTGATCTTTAAATTTTGCACGTCGATCTCTTCGAAAAAGGAGTTGATGAGCGAGATTTTTTTGCTAAATTCTAAAATTTTCTCGCTTTGCGTGCGTAGATCGGTGGAATTTTGCTCTAAATTTTGTGTATTATTTTGCGTAATTTCAAGATTTTTGATGCGCAGCACGAGGCTTTTATTTAGCTTGAGATAAAACCCCTCGAGCTTTGCAAAGCCCACGTCCAGCTGCGAAATCGCAATACCGTGCTTTAGGCCTACCGCGCAGATTATAAAAAGTATGGTTATGCACAAAAAAAATCTAGCCAAAGTTCTAAACATCATCGCCTCATCAAAAAACTCCGCCCCAAAACCAAATCGGGCGTGCCGAAAAACTGCGCTTATAATATGAAATTTATTCAAAATTTTGGCTTATTTGCCTATAATTTCAGCTAAATTTTGAAAGGAACGCATGAAATTCTTTATAAAGCTCATCAAAGCGGCGTGCATTTGTATCGAGCTTGCGGCTATCGTGCTTTTGGCCGTGGGTTTTGATCTACACGAGCGCGTCGGCAACGCGAAAACCGTGCAGATAGGACAAGGCAGCTCAACGAAAATTTTATCCGAACTCTCAAAGAGCTATCCAAAATTTAGCAAATTCGACGCGAGGCTGCTTTCTTTTTACGGCGGCGCAAAAACCGGCGAGCTGGAGCTTAGCGGCGAAAATTTGCCCAAATATCAATTTTTATATGAGCTAAGCGTCGCAAAGCCCGTGATGAACGAGATTAAGCTGATCCCTGGCGAGACTACGATCGTGTTTTTAAAACAGCTTGCGAAAGATCGCGGGCTAAGCTTTAGCGAGCTTGAGCGCGAATACAACGCCACGGCGCCGTTTTACGAGGGCTTTTTGGTGCCTGAAACCTACAAAATTAGCAAAAACGAAAGCGAAAAAAATATCATCGACCACCTCATCTCAAGCGCGCAAAAATTCCACGAAGGATTGTCGCGCGAGCTTATCGGCGATTATAACGCCACGGCGTGGAAGCAGGTGCTGATCAAGGCTTCGGTCATTCAAAAAGAGGCCGCAAACGCAGATGAAATGCCGCTCGTAGCCTCCGTCATCGATAACCGCTTAGCCAAAAATATGCGCCTTCAGATGGACGGTACGCTAAATTACGGCGAGTTTTCGCACGTCAAGATCACTCCGCAGCGCATCCGCACCGATACCAGCCACTACAACACCTACCTCAACGACGGACTTCCCAAAGAGCCCGTGTGCGTGGTCTCTCGCGATGCGATACGCGCTGTTTTCGCGCCCGCAAAGAGCGAGTATCTGTATTTTATGCGAAATAAAAAAACGGGGCTTCATGAT
>UQCL01000076.1 GCA_900539505.1 uncultured Campylobacter sp.
AGATGCAGCGTAGTCTCGTGGGCTCGGAGATGTGTATAAGAGACAGACTCTAAACTCTATGATTTATCCATTGCGCGTTCGAAATAACGCTGAAAATATCATAAATTCTAAAGCCAATCTTTGAAAGCTGGATTTCAAAATTCCGTAAAATTTTAAAATTTAATGCCTGCAAATCTGTAAATTTTACAAAATTTCGTCAAAATTTAAAATTCATAGCAAGCAAAGGCGGTTATTTCAGTCTAAAAATTCTTAGCTTTGCGCTCGCTGCTCGCGAGTTTTGCGCGAGTTCCTGCGCATCTGCCGTTATAGGGCTTTTGGTTAGGATTTTGCCTAACGAATGCCCGCCACCACATTCACAGCGCATAAACTCTCTAGGACAGATACAATCGCGCCCCCACGCCCTAAATCGCTCCTTTACTATGCGGTCTTCAAGCGAATGAAACGAGATTATAGCGACAGTTGCATTAGTTAGAATTGAATCGCGCGATTTTTGCTCAATGAGCGTGAGCAGGCGCTTTAGCTCGCCAAGCTCGTCGTTTACCTCGATGCGGATCGCTTGAAATGCTAGCGTAGCCGTGCTGATGCTGCGTCCTTTAACGGGCTTTGTTCCGATTAAATTTGCCAAAGCTTTAGCGCTTGTTAGTGGTGCGTTAGTCCGCGCAGTAGCTATTTTAGCAGCGATTGCGTTAGCGTTTGTTAGCTCGCCGTATTCGCGGAAAATGCGCGCTAGATCCGCTTGCGAGTAGCGGTTTACTACATACGCCGCATCCAGCGCCGCGCCCGCATCCATTCGCATATCCAGCGCGTCGCTTTTAGTGGAAAAGCCGCGGCAGTTTTTATCCAGCTGAAGAGATGAAACGCCGATATCGGCTAAAATCCCGCGAACTGCGCGGAGTTTTTGCTCGGGCAGAATTTCTAAAATTTCGCTAAATTTTGCTTTGTGAATTTCTATGCGATCTTTAAATTTACTGAGCCGCTCGCGCGAAAATTCTATCGCTTCGGCATCTCTGTCGCAAGCGATAAGCTTAAGGCGCGGATTAGCGGTTAAAATGCCTTCGCTGTGTCCGCCATAGCCTAGCGTGCAGTCTAAAAAATAGCCGCTCTCAAGCTGCGAAAATGCTGCGATCGTTTGCGAAAAAAGTACCGGAATATGTGGAGCTTGCACCTGAATTTATCCTTTTGAAATTTCTAATCCTATATAATAGCGAAATTTTTTACAAAGGCGAGAGATGGACGAGTATTATTATGAAATTTTACGCAAAATTTCGCTTTCGATGTTTAGAGATAGGCTTTTTGGGATCTTTCACGGCTCGATTTCAGCAAAAATTAAAGAAAATCAATTTTTGATCAACAAAAAAGACGCGATTTTCGATAGCCTGGATAGGGATGATTTTATAACGTTGTTTTCAAAAAAAGACTACCGCTGGCAAGATGCTAGCATCGATAGCGACATACATATAAATATCTACAAAAATATAAAAGAGGCAAAATTCGTAACCTACGCGACACCGCCGTATCTTGTCGCATATACGCTGGAGCATGATTTCATTTTACCGCGAGATTACTTTGGGGCGAGTAAATTTAAACGAATTGAAATTTACGACCCCAAGAGCTACGACGACTGGCACGAGCGCGCGCCGTATGAAATTTGTAACTATATGATAAATGAAAATAGCGATATAATGGTGATCCGAGGCTATGGGGTTTTTGCTCATGCAAGGAGCGCGCAGCAAATGGCGAAAAAAATAGCGATTTTAGAAATGAGTTCAAAGCTGCTTTTGCTAAGCTAAGATTAATGTATACCAAATCATTTACTAACGCGTTATAATTCGCCAAAAATGCCTATTTTTCAGCCTTACATAAGGTTTTATCTGTATAATTACTAACAAAAAATTTCTTTAGTTAGCTATTTAAGGATTTAGATGATAGAATGGATGCAAAAGCATAAGAAGTCGCTTATACCGACGATCTGGATAAGCACGATAGCTTTCGTGGGCGCAGGCTTCGTCGGCTGGGGCGCATATGATATGAACGCTAACCGCGCAGGCTCAATCGCTAGAGTAGGGCAGATTTCTATAACAAATCAAGAACTAAACACAAAATACTCCGAACTATACAACAGGCTGAGTGCTATGAGCGATGGGCAATTTACTCAAGAACAAGCCAAAAATATGCATCTAGATCAGATCGCAGTAGATCAGTTAATCGGCGAAGCATATTTTCTAAATTTTGCTAAAGACTTAGGCGTTCAGGCTAGTGATAAAGATGTGGCGGAATTTGTGCTAAACTCGCCGAATTTCCAAGAAAATGGCGCATTTAGTAAGGAACTTTACAATAATGTCGTAAGGAATTCAGGACTTACTAAAAAGGAATTTGAGCGCAATCTACAAAAGGTCCTAACTTTAGAAAAGCTCGGCAAAGCGCTAAAAATAACACCTAGCCCTAAGATCGTAGAAGCATTTGCAGCATCGCAGCTGATGCAGGATAAGGTTTCTGCAGAGATAATCTATGCAGATGCCAACGTCACTTTTAGCGACGACGAGCTAAAGAAATTTTGGGAAGGCGAGAAATCACATTTTATGACTGAGAAAAAATATACTCTCGGAGCATATTTTGTGGCGCCTAGTAAAGCCGACGTGAATGAGACCGAACTAAGTAAATTTTATGAAGAACACAGAGGCGAGTACAGAAGCTTGGATGATAAATTATTGGATTTTGCAGAGGCTAAACCTAACGTCTTAAAAGATTACCGAATGGATCAGGCTAAAAAAATCGCAAAAAAAGATTTTCCAGATATTAAAAAAGGCAAAATCGATACTAATGAAACCATAGTCGCTACGGCTAGCAATTTTCCAATATCTGAGATTGAGGTTGCAAAGCCAGGAGATGTCATCAAGCCTTTCGAGTACAAAGGCGGATATTTGATTGCTAAACTTAACGGCGTAGAGCAGCCTAGGCAGATGAGCTTTGAAGAGGCTAAGTCTTTGGCTTCTAAAGAATTTGAAACGAAAAAACGTAAAGAGCTACTTGAAAAAAGAGCTCAAGATGCGCTTAAAAATTTCAAAGGCGAAGATTTCGGCACGCTATCTCTTAATAGTAAAAATAATACCAAGCTAAGCGATGACGAATTTTATAAATTTCTTATCGATATGTTTAATAAGCCGGCTAAAGAAGGGATAGTGATGTTTGATAACAAAGCCGTAGTATATAAAATTTCACAGCAGAGCCTAGGTAGCAGCGAAGAGATAGATAAAGAAAAAGCGATCGTAGCCGATAGGATAACCGCGTTATTAAATTCCAATCTACAAGACGATCTAACCAAAATGCTAGAAAAGCGCTATAAAACCGAAAGATATTTTAAAGGTAAAGACAGTGAGTGAGTATATTTTAGGTCTAGATATAGGCTCAACTAAAATTCGCGCGATAATCGCTAAAAATGACGGCATTTTTACAGTCTTAGGCGTTGGCGGAGCCGATACTTTAGGTATCAAAAAGGGCGTCATAACAAACATAGAACAAGCCGCGGGCTCAATAAAGCAGGCGGTAAAAGCGGCTGTAAAAGGAGCTGGCAGAAGCTACGATAAAGCCATTATATCTATCTCGGGCTCATACGCCAAAAGCGTTAAATCTCGCGGTGTCATAACCATGGAAAATGAGATCGGGTTGGATGAAATAAAGCGTGCCATGCAGGTTGCCGAAGCGCAAGCAAACGTGCCTAGCGATAGCGTGATTTTACATGTGCTTCCGTATGATTTCAGAGTTGATGAGCAGGAACACATCGAGGATCCCCTCGGTATGAGCGGCACGCGCCTAGAGGTATCTACGCATATCGTCATCGCGCCGGAAAGCTCTATTAAAAATTTGAAAAAATCCGTTGAGATGGCGGGAGTAAAGGTAGATAACATCGTCCTTTCAGGCTACGCATCATCCATATCTACGCTTAGTAAGGATGAAAAAGAGCTAGGTGTCGTACTGATCGATATGGGCGGCGCTACGTGCGATATAGTCATCCACCTGGGAAATTCCTTACGTTATAACGATGTTGTGATGTTCGGCTCTAATAACGTTACTAACGATCTATCGCGCGCTCTGCATACGCCGCTTCCGTATGCGGAAAACATAAAGATTACCTACAACGATCTAATTAATCAAGGCAATAGCGAAGTTGAATTGCCTGCTTTAGGAGATAGCGAGTCAGAAAACCACATCATAAGCCTTGAGATCATTTCGCAAGTAATCCTTGCTCGCGTTAAAGAGACCTTTGATATGATAGCCGACAAGATCGAAAGAAGTGGCTATAAAGACCGCATAGGTGCAGGTATCGTGATTACCGGCGGCATGGCAAAGCTAGACGACGTGCGCGATTTAGCGGCGATAGTTTTTGATAACACTTCCGTTAGGGTTGCGAGAGCAAAGAGCGTGGGCGGCCTACACGAGATTGCTGATGATATTTCAAATTCTTGCGCACTAGGACTTTGTATGTATGGTTTCGGCGAATTTACCCCTTACGAGATGGACTCTAACGGCAAACTCCGCTACAAAGACGAAGTTATAAACAAGGCTCCGAAACGAAATGTGAACGAATATTATGAAAAAGAGGTCAGTAAGGCGATAGAAAAAGAGGGCATCAGAGCGGATAGCGGTGCGGCTAAGAAGGAGGATCTAAATATCCAACTTCCCAAAAAAGACGGACAAAATTTTTTCAATAAAATTTGGTCGTCTATGAAAAATTGGTTTTAAATTTTAAGCTAAGGAGATACTCGTGAAAGGATACAGCATGGAAGAAAGAAAGGGCATCTACGGTGCTAAGATGAAGGTGATCGGCGTCGGCGGCGGCGGATGCAATATGATAAATCATATGATCCGCGAAGGATTTACCAAAACCGACGTTGAGCTTATGGTGGCTAATACTGACGCACAGGCGTTAGAAAAGTCGATCGCAAATACTAGAATTTTACTAGGCGAAAATACCACCAAAGGCCTTGGCTGCGGTATGGATCCAGCGCTTGCTAAAATGGCTGCAGAGGAGAACTACGACGATCTTAAAGACCGCTTGGACTACTCCGACATCGTTTTCGTAGGCTCCGGTCTAGGCGGTGGTACCGGCACGGGTGCTGCACCTATCGTCGCTAAAGCTGCGAAAGAGAAAAAAGCGCTAACTATCGGCGTCGTTACCACCCCTTTCGGTTTTGAGGGTAAAAAGCGCATGCGACTAGCACAAGAGGGTCTTGAAGAGCTTAAAAAAGAGTGCGATTCCATAATCGTTATCCCAAATCAAAATTTATTAAAGATCATTGACAAAAAAACCGGACTAAAAGATGCCTTTAAGATTGTAGACAACGTCCTATTCCAAGCCGTAAACGGTATGATCTCCGTGATCTTAGAGTCCGGTGACAGCGATATCAACGTCGATTATGCCGACGTCAAAAAGGTAATGACTCACCGCGGTTTGGCGCTTATGGGTATCGGCGTTAGCGAAGGTGATGGCGCGGCAGAAGAAGCGCTAAAAAGTGCGATCCAATCTCCGCTTTTGGACAATACCTCCATCCACGGCGCTATGGGTGTGCTAGTGCATTTTAAGATGTCGCCTGATTGCTCCTTGCTTGAGATCGAATCTGCTATGAATATCATCGAAGATACCGTAGATAAGGATGCCGACGTTACCTGGGGCACCACCACCGATCCTAAGATGGAAAATAACCGCGTCGAGGTTACTCTCATCGCCACCGGCTTTGAAAGGAGCATCGAGGAAAAAAAGCAGGTCGCCAGCGATAACGTAGCGGATCGCAGGAAGGCGCTTTTAGAGAGCATGGGTCGAAATTCTATCTTTTCTAGACAAAAGGTAAGTAGCGGCGATTTTAACGGAGACGAGACCTACGACGAGCTCGACGAGCCCGCATTCCTACGCAACCAGATGGACTAAATGCGCAGACGAGATAGGCAGCTAAGCGAAGATGAGGCGTTAAAAATCATCGACGAGAGCGAATACGCTACGCTTAGCTGCATAGACGAGAGCGGCGAAATTTTTAGCGTGCCTATCTCGCCGGTGCGCGATGCGGACGTTATTTATATCCACGGCGCGCCCGCTGGTATGAAGGCAAAACTCTTTCAAAACGGACGCGCGGTAACGGCAGTTTTTGTTAGCTACAACCGCGTTCCTACCCCAAGCGACGAAGAATACCGATCTATCGCAAACGATGCTGCCGCTTTAGGCTCTAGAGTTTATACGACGGAGTACCGTAGCGCGATCGCCGTTTGCGAAGCAAGCGAAGTGTTAGATGACGAGCGTAAAATTTACGCCCTGCGGATACTTTGCGAAAAATACACCCCAAACTACATGTCGCGCGTGGAGTTCGCCTCCAGAGCATCATTAAAGCGCACAAAAATTTACGAACTCAAAATAAAATCCGTAACCGCAAAGGCTAAAATTTTATAGAATTAAATTTAAGAAATCTAAATTTAAATTGCTTGATTTCTTAAAATTTCAAGTTTGAATGCTAGGCAAATTTTAATCTGAAATTTCGTATCGCCAAATTACAAAGCTCCTCATCGGCACTAGCATCGGCACCACTGCGGCGATCGTACCGCTTACTATCGGCTCGGCGCCCTTTATCGCTCGCCTCATCGAAAGCGCTCTGCTGGAGGTCGATAGCGGCATAATTGAGGCGGCGAAGAGCTTCGGCGCGAGCAAGACGCAGATAATCTTTCGAGTAATGTTCGTCGAGGCGCTGCCTAGCATCATCGGCGCGATTACTCTGACGCTTATCGTCATCATCGGATTTACGGCTATGGTGGGCACAGTCGGCGGAGGCGGGCTCGGCGACGTGGCAATCCGCTACGGCTTTCAGCGCTTCCGCCCCGATATAATGGCATACACAGTCGTGATCCTGATAGTGCTCGTGCAGATAATCCAAAGCATCGGAAATTTACTCTATAAAATCACGAAAAAATAGGCTTAAATTCATAGCTTAACGAGATATCAAACATTTTCTATTAGTATAAAATTGCAAAAAAGTAGATCTTAAACTATAGGCCGTTCATTTGCATAGCCTGTTTTGCTAAACTGTAAAATTATAAAAAATATAGGTTTACAACGCTATGAATACCGCTTGAAATTCTATATCGTAAGCAGTTAGATTTTTGCCTGCCGTCAAGGTTTAAATTTAAGGCTTTGTGTAGCTAAAGCAAAGCTCGTGCCAAGACTTGTTTCGCGTAGTTTTATAACAGGTCGCCTCTTTGAAGCGAACGATCGAAACTGCGCTGGGTAATTTTAAAATTCACAGGCAAGATTTAGGCGCAGAATTTTAAAATTTAATTGCCTAAAATTTAAAATTTAGCCCAAACCTTAATGAGAAGCATAAGTTGAAATTTTAAATTCTAAGGCACGGAATTTTAAAATTTTATAATTTTAGGTTTTGCGGGATCTTTCTTATATAATTTCACTTTTACTTCGAAATTTCGTAGCTACTTTTAAAATATAAAGCGCAGAATATAAATAAAAGGCACCAGCCTTAGCAATAAAGCCAATAATGATGGTATTGCCGCTTTGACAAGCTTTTTGGCTTTGGTAAAAGAACCTAAGATTACGCCAGTTCTTTAAAAATAAGGCAGAATATGAAATTCCTCTGCGAATTGAGCCTAAATTCTTTAGTATCTGTCTCTTATA
>UQCL01000077.1 GCA_900539505.1 uncultured Campylobacter sp.
AGCGTCAGATGTGTATAAGAGACAGAATTAGCTTTGTAAAAGCAAAATTTAACTATACTTGCGTTTTACAAATAATTTTAAAGGAGTAAATTTGCGAAGTCATTATTGCGCCGATTTGAGTAAAAACGATATCGGCAAAAGTGTAACCGTGTGCGGCTGGGTAAATTCTTACCGCGACCACGGCGGCGTGATTTTTATAGATTTGCGCGACCGAAGCGGACTTTTACAGCTAGTCTGTGATCCCAAAGATAGCCATTCGGCATACAAGGTAGCAAATACCGTGCGAAACGAATTCGTTCTAAAAGCCGTCGGCAAGATCCGCGCTCGCGGCGAGGGGCTGGAAAATCCAAATTTAAAAACCGGCGATATCGAAGTCGTAGTAGAAAGTTTAGAGATCGAAAATCCGAGCAAGCCGCTTCCTTTCGTAATCGGCGATAAAAGCGTCAACGAAGAAACGAAGCTAAAATATCGCTTTTTGGATCTGCGCGCCGAGGGAAGCTTCGATAAATTTAAGATGCGCTCCAAGGCTGCGATCGCCGCGCGAAATGCTCTTGATAGGCTCGGCTTTGTGGAGGTCGAAACGCCGATCTTAACGCGCGCGACGCCTGAAGGCGCTAGAGATTATCTGGTGCCTAGCCGCGTCTATCCGGGCAGCTTTTACGCACTTCCGCAAAGTCCGCAGCTTTTTAAACAGCTTTTGATGTGCTCGGGCTTTGATAAATACTTCCAGATCGCGCGCTGCTTTCGCGACGAAGACCTGCGCGCCGACCGCCAGCCGGAATTTACGCAGATCGATATCGAGATGAGCTTCAATACCCAATACGACGTAATGAGCGTAGCCGAGGAGGTTTTAAAGGATATTTTCAAATCCTGCGGCCGCGAGATCGTCACTCCTTTTAGACATATGGAGTATAAGGACGCGATGGAGCTTTACGGCAGCGACAAACCCGATCTGCGCTACGATATGCCTTTCATCGACGTAGCCGATATTTTTGAAAAATCGAGCAACGAAATTTTTTCAAATTTAGCCAAAGACCGCAAGGCTAACCGTGTAAAAGCTCTTAAAGTCGAGGACGGCGATCTGAAATTTAGCAAGCGCCAGATGCAAGGTTTTGAGGAATACGTGAAAAAATTCGGCGCGCAGGGCCTCGCATTTATTCAAGTAAAAGAGGACGGGCTAAAGGGACCGCTGGTAAAATTCTTTGAAAAAAGCGAGCTGGACGAGCTCATCAAGCGCTGCGAGCTTAAAGTCGGCGACGTCGTATTTTTCGGCGCGGGCAAAAAGAAAATCGTGCTTGATTATATGGGCAGATTTAGAATTTTCCTCGCAAACGAGCTCGGTCTGATCGATCCGAACAGGCTTGAGTTTTTGTGGGTCGTAAATTTCCCTATGTTTGAGCAAAACGACGACGGCAGCTACTCCGCGATGCACCATCCTTTTACGATGCCGAACAATCCAGACGAGCCCGATTTGGAGGATATTACCTCGATTGCCTACGACGTCGTGTTAAACGGCATCGAGCTTGGCGGCGGCAGCATCAGGATACACAAAGCGGACATTCAAGAAAAGGTCTTTAGGCTGCTTAAGATCGAGCCTGCGGAGCAGAGGGAGAAATTCGGCTTCCTGCTTGATGCGCTAAGCTTCGGCGCGCCTCCGCACGGAGGTATCGCGATCGGCTTTGATAGGCTGATGATGCTGGTTACCGGCTCAAGCAGTATCCGCGAGGTTATCGCGTTTCCTAAAACGCAGCGCGCGCAGTGTCCGCTCACCAAAGCCCCTAGCGTCGTTACAGACGAGCAGCTTCGCGAGCTAGGTCTTAGGCTTCACAAGAAGGAGCAAAAATGAAAAGCCTTTTTCTAATCATCGGCGCTCCGGGAAGCGGCAAAACGACCGATGCGAGTATGATCGCTCAGATGAATCAAAGCATCGAGCACTACTCCACAGGCGATCTGCTACGCGCCGAGGTGGCAAGCGGCAGCGCTTTGGGCAAACAGATAGACGGCTTCATTTCTAAGGGCAATCTCGTGCCGCTTGATATCGTCGTAAATGCTATCGTTAGCGCAATTAAGAGCTCGCCTAAAGACTTCATCATCATCGATGGCTATCCAAGAAGCGTCGAGCAGATGAATAAACTAGACGAGGTGCTGCGAGGCGACGATGATGTAAATCTTAGCGCAGTAATCGAGGTATGCGTTAGCGAAGAGGTCGCCAAGGAGCGCGTTTTAGGACGCGCTCGCGGAGCGGACGATAACAAAGAGGTCTTTAAAAACCGCATGGCGGTATTTTCAGAGCCGATCGAGGATATCCGTAAATTTTACGGCGACGCAGGCGTATTTTATAGCGTAAACGGCGAGCGCACGGTCGAGGAGATCGTAGCGGACATAAACGCTATAATCGCCGCGCAGATCGAAAAACTGGGCTAGCGCGCTTGGATGGCGGCTTAAATTTTAAGTGCCTTTGGCTTCTTTTTCATACCGCAAGCGGTGCAGATCGCGCTTAAATTTAGTGCGCCTACGAAGCGAGCGCGCCTTTAAATTTATACTTGCCGTTGCGCGAGATAGCCAAAGTTCAAGCGTAAATTTAAGCAGCTCGCTGTGTAAATTTAAATGCAAGCGTCAAATACAAATGGATTTAAATTTAATAAAATTTCAGATCTGTTTGCGGACGCAGAGATTAAAATTTTAAGGATAGATATGGTTAGAAAATTTTTACTTAGTATGGCTTTGTGCGCAGCTGCATTCGCTGCGGGCGGGTTTGTGCCAAGCGGCTCCGCGGCGCAAACTCAGCCGTTAAGCGTCAAAGAAGCGCTTAAATTAAGAGATGATTCTTTTGTCGTAATAGACGGCAAGATAAAATCTCAGCTCAAACACGAGCATTATAGATTTGTGGATCAAAACGGCGATAGCATCGAGGTTGAGATAGATGATGATGTTTGGCGCGGCGTGAGCGTGGATGAAAATACGCTCGTGCGAATTAGCGGCGAGATCGACAAAGATTTTACCAAAACGACGATAGACGTAAAAAATATCAAAATTTTAAATTCTAAATAAAGGAAAACTATGGATCTTTCAAAGATAAAAGTGGGCTCAAACCCCGATAAAATCAACGCAGTGATCGAGATCCCTTACGGCTCGAACATCAAATACGAGATCGACAAGGCAAGCGGTGCGCTCTGCGTAGATCGCGTGCTCTACGGCGCGATGTTTTATCCCGCAAATTACGGCTTCGTGCCCAATACCTTGGCCGACGACGGCGATCCCGCGGATGTTTTGGTGCTAAACGAATACCCGCTTGCCGCCGGTAGCGTGATCCCGTGCCGCCTAATCGGCGTTTTGATGATGGAGGACGAAAGCGGAATGGACGAGAAGCTGCTTGCCGTGCCGGTTAGCAAGATCGATCCGCGATATGAGAGCATTAAAGGGGTCGCCGATCTGCCTAAAGCGACGCTGGATAAGATCAAAAATTTCTTCGAAACTTACAAGCTTTTAGAGCCGAATAAATGGGTTAAAGTGAAGGACTTCGCAAGCGCCGCGGAAGCGGAGAAAATCCTTGATAAAGCGATTAAGGCTTATAAATAATACATTTTTGCGCGCTCGGCGCTAAAATTTAATCAAAATTTGACCGATCCGCTCGGTCAAATTTATCTTTAAATTTTAATTCTACAAATTTTCAAATTTTAAAATATTTTAAATTCCGCGCAAATTTTACCTGAAGCCCGCGCTTGGTTTTTATCACTCGTTTTTCGGCGGCTAAGTAGTCTGGATTATTTAAATAAAATTTTTTAAAACTACATTGCGCGAAATAGTGCTACGGGGATCGGAGCCTTATACGTTAGCAACGGAGAAATTCCGCGAGCTAAAGGCTTCATATAGACCGCAGTTAAAATTAAAAATTCGCTATCTTGATTTTGAAAGAGATCGCGAGCGTCATTGCAAAATTACAAAGCTGATGTCATCACGGACAGGAGCCTTTGGTCTGCCGCGTCACATAAAATTTGAATTTACACGCTACATAAAATTCGGAAATCTAAATGATGCCAAATGATTTACTATCACCATCTTTTTTAAATTTAGTAATAAATCTATAAATTTTGATTCCAAAGGCTTTTGTTTTAATAAGATGTCAAACACCTGATTAAATTTCAAAACTGAAACTCCCATGTGAGTTTATAGTTCCTACCCGGCGAGTAAAAGCGGTTGATGCCAAGCCCTGTTTCTTGATCTATCAAATTGCTAGTTCCAAAAGGCCTTATTGATCTGGCGCTTTCCCAAGTGATATATTTGCGATCGGTTATATTATATGCACCTGCACGAAGAGTTAGATATTTGATCGGCTTTACATATGTTACGAAGTCTATCGTGGTATATCCGCCGCTTCTCCATTCCACTTCGCTATTGCTTACAGGTTTGCCGTTTACGATTTTGCCGCTTCGCGCTTGCTCATACCAATACATATTATAGGTGTCGTCTCCTTTTTTTGCAGCTACCGCAGTTACAAATAGATCCGCGCCGAATTTATCGCCTGGGCTTTGGTAGCTTACGCTATAAACCGCCGTTCTAGGCTGGATCGCATTCATCGGAGTATCTATTTTGCCATTACCTATGTCCATTCTACCCTTTTGGATACTTAGCTTATATCCAATACTAAAACCCTGCAATGGCTGCCAAATTTGATCCAAAGCCAGTCTCGAGTCTATCTCTATTCCTCTTACCCTTGCTTTTGGACGATTTACGTTTTGATACACAGAGGCAGGCATTGTACTTCCACCGTTTCCGTAAGGAAGCCGGAATTCCCCCTTATATTGTAAATCTATAAAATTCCTATAATCCGTTTGGAATAAATTCAATGTAACGAAGCTTGGAGAATTATGAAGCGTAAAGGCAATCTCTTTAGTCTTTGCCGTTTCTTTTTTCAAATCCAAATTCGGATATATCGAAAAATCCGGATGCTGGAAAGTGAAGTAAATTTCGTCCGAAGTAGGCGCCCTAAATCCGTTTGCATATTTAAGCTGAAGCCTGAAAAAATCAAGTGGATCGATGCTTGTAGATAAAGAATATGAATTTGCCGAATATTTTCTCTTCTGAGAAGCTAAATATACGGCGTTGGCTTCTGCATTTGCATCCTTATGCGCTTTTATCTCATCACTAGACGGCGTACCAGGAAGTGGAGTATAAGGAACAAACATTCCGATAAATAGATCAGTTGGAATTTTTGGCGTAACGCCTGGAGTATAAGATGGATTGTGTTTAACCTTATCATACCTATAATTAAGATCAAAGGCTAAAACATCGTTTATACGAAAGTCATCTCCCACATAAAGCGCTCCGGTTTTGGTCTCAACCGGAATAAGGAAGCTAAAAGGATCATCTTCATGACCGCAAGCGTTATTATAGGCAGAGGCATTGGTATATGATTGGCATTTATCTGGATACCAAGTGCCTAATATGGGAAACTTAGGATTAGTATTTCTAACTCCTGCAAAGTATTTAGCCCACCATTGTTTATTTTGAGGAGAATAACCCGCCCTATTTACCATACTTTTATCGCTTTTACTATAAAGCCCTCCATAACTTAAAGAGTGTTCTGTGCTTTTTATATGAAAGTCTTTTGTAAGGTCAAGATTAAACTGCTTAGTATTGGTGTTTAAATCTCTATCCTTCCAGTTATTTTCTACGTATCCGTTTTGGCTAGGTAAAAGTATCTCATCCGAACCAACTGGTGATAATTTGCCGTAATTGCCTTTACTATAAGGCGTAGTTACTTTATTTATTGAATATGTTTTATATGTGCCGCTATTCGTATCAAAAAGAGTCATACCTTTAGAGCAATCATATTCATCACAATTGATATAGGCATCATCATTAGGTTTATAACTGCTATATGCATTCATATCTAATATATGGGATTCGTTTTTTGGATTATCCGGATCCGAAAAATCAAACTGACTATCTACTAACGTAGGCATAAATCCCCACTTTAGCCATGTCTTTACCTCCCCTCCATATTTGTCTACCATTTTTCCGTCTTCATTTATATGAAGACCGGACGGATTTGAATTTCCCGCGCAATTATCACCCTCGCAATACTCGTCCGTTCTTGCTTTTAGCTTAATGTGTTGCTTGTTATAGCTAAATTTTAAGCTATCCCACAAAGGCGTTTCATCGAAATTCTCGTAAGTGAACGAATAGTTTTTTCTTTCGCTTCTATCATTGGTATGCCGTATATCGTTAGTCAATGCTCCCCAAGGAGTTTGCGTATTGTAAAGAGCAAATTGATTCGACCAGTCTATTCCCTCTGATTTTATATTAGACTTATCGTATCCTAAGCTAAATCTATCGGTATCGGTAGGCTGAAAGCCAAATTTTACCAATGTGCTTTTTTTGTAAATTCTATAAGGATCAGGTTTTTCTCTAACTTTTCTTATAACAGTAGGATCATATTTTTTATATCCCCAGTTTTTTAGTTCATGTCCTTCTCTATCGGTGTGAATAGCCAAAAGATCAAACCACTTAAACCGAACTGCAGCTGCGTGGCTTTGCCAGTTTTGTCTATCCGCACTTTGATACCCGCGCTTAAATCCGTAATACCAATCCTTCTCCGTTAGATAATCTCTCGCATCCTTTGTCTCAAACGCTACTGAGCCACCTAGCGCGCCCGAGCCTCTTTTTACCGAATCTGCACCTTTAGTGATATCTACCTGTCTTACGTTTTCAACCTCAACGCCGTTTCTAGTGTTATTAAAGTTTCCATATCCTTCAAATAGATCTTTAAAACCTTGCGAGCTTAATGTTTCTGCTTGGCGAAGCCCATCTATGCTTATATCTACACGATTTTCATCTACTCCACGGATCGAGTAGCCACTAGCACCGAATCTTCCGCTTTCGACAACTGAAACGCCGGTTTCGTGACGAACCATATCTCTACTATCGCTAACTTGCTCTTTGGCGAGTTGCTTGGCGCTCTTTTTAGTTTCGCCGACTTTTTTGGTAAGCGGGTCGCTTTCTACGTTTCCCGTAACATTGATCTGCCCTAAATTTTGGGAGCCACCTTCGCTATCATCCTGTGCAGCTAAAGTGGCCGCGCATAAACAAAGCGCTCCCGCCGCTGCAATGGAAAACCTAAATAAGCTCATTTTGATCCTTTTATAATACTATTTCTCATAGGCGTTATTAAAAAGAGCAGTATATTAGCTGTCTCTTATACACATCTCCGAGCCCACGAGACTACGCTGCATC
>UQCL01000078.1 GCA_900539505.1 uncultured Campylobacter sp.
GCGTAAGATCGTCGGCAGCGTCAGATGTGTATAAGAGACAGCATCAAATATGGTCTTAACAATCTATGATCAAAATTATATTCTTTATATATCTTTCCATCTTTATCTTCAAGCTGTAAAATTTCATTATTACCTAATATATCTGGGCTCGGCTCGCCGTAAATTTTGATTTTTTGCCCTTTTAGCTTTTCGTAAATATCGCTATCGATTTTGCTTATTTCATAAACCTTTTTCTTGCCGTTTTCTAGTTCTATATGTATTCGTCCACCGCTTCCGCGAAAATCATAATAAACGTTTCTTAAAATTCCGGTATTTATTTCAAGCTCATTTAACTGCTTAGGCGACGTATCTGTCCTATAAATAATAAAAAGCATTCCACACAGAACAAAAAGCAAACCATAGCAGCCTATGCTAGCCACCTGTGCTGATGGATGCGAAACTCCCCTGATAAAAACACGCCTATAAAATACATCGTAAAAATAATAGAAGAGCCTTTTTATATATTTTGTTATGAATTTCATAAAATTTCCCTTCATATCCTTTTGGATATTTTATTGAGCCGATAATAAATTTGCTCTAAATTTACAAAATATCCCGCTTTAAATTTTAAATCTGAAGAAGCTTTAAAACCAAGCAAAATTCAAAGATCAAATATACAAAATCGCCACGGCAGAGTTTCCACCTGCATAGCTATGGCTCAGCGCCGTAAAGTATAAAATTTCATCCGCCTTACTCCTCAAACAGATTTCTCTCCGCGGTCTTTAGCACGCGACCGAGCGCCTCGCGCGCCTTATCGGTTGCGATGCGGCCTTTGGCGGTCTTTTCGATGTAGCCGTTGGCGAGCAGATAGGGCTCGATTACGTCCTCGATCGTGCCCTCATCCTCGCTAAGCGCCGCCGCGATCGTGCTAAGCCCCAAGGCACGGCGCTTGGCGTCAAATAAAATTTCCAAATATTTTATATCCATCTCGTCAAAGCCTTGCTCGTCCACGCCCAGCGCCTCAAGCCCTTCGCGCGCGCGATCGTGCGAGATAGCGCCCTCGTCGCGCACCTCGGCAAAATCGCGTATGCGGCGCAGCAGCCTTAGCGCGATACGCGGAGTACCGCGGGAGCGGCGCGCGATCTCGGCGCTGGCGTCTGCCGCGCTTTCTTTTCCGAGTTTAACAGAAGCGATCTGTACTATCCGCGCAAGCTCGGCGTGCGTGTAAAACTGCAAGCGAAACTGCATGCCGAAGCGATCCCGCAACGGCGCCGAGATCATGCCCGCGCGCGTCGTGGCGCCGATGAGCGTAAAGTGCGGAATGTCGATCTTGATGGTTTGCGCGGCGGGACCCGAGCCGATGATGATGTCGAGGCGGAAGTCCTCCATCGCCGAATACAGCACCTCCTCGATCGCGGGGCTTAGGCGGTGTATCTCGTCGATGAAAAGCACGTCGCCGCTTTGCAGGTTCGTCAAAATCGCCGCCAGATCGCCCGCCTTTTCGATCATCGGCGCGGCGGTGACCTTGATGGCGGCGCCCATCTGAGCGGCGATGATATGCGCCAGCGTGGTTTTGCCTAGCCCCGGCGGCCCGTAGAAAAGCACGTGATCAAGCACGTCGGCGCGTTTTTTCGCCGCGGCGATCGCGATAGCGAGGTTTGATTTGATCTTTTCCTGCCCCACGTAATCCTCGAAGCTCGACGGGCGCAGCGAGCTCTCCACGCTCTCATCGAGCTGCATCTTTTCGATCTCTACAATTCTGTCCATAATCTCTCTTTAATCGTTTTTAAAATTTTAGCAAGTGTAGCGAAAAATGGCTAAATTTTGACAATTTTAGCAAGGCGCCGTCTTTGCGAGCGAAATAAAATTTGCCGTGCGGAATTTTACGGTACGCGCTTAGGGCTGGGGCTAAAAAGCAGAGCACCCGTCGCGAAAGACTGCGAAATTTTACCGCGACGTTTTAAGGCTACGCTCATGCCGTTGCGCCCGCTATGCTTTAAGTGGGAATTTCACCGCAGCTGCCGCCAAACAGCGCGCAGGTCGCTAACTGCGCTAAATTTTACGGCGCGGAATTTTAACTTGCAGAATTTAAAGCTTTGCGCGGAAGCCATTGCCGCAAAGCCCCACTGCGCAGCGTAGAATTTTAACGCATAAAATTCATGAAGTACGCACAAGATGCTGCGAGCGAAATTTTAACGCACAAATTTGAAGCTAGCCGCAGAGTTTGCGAGAGACGGAATAAACTTGGCAGAATCATAGCGCACAGAATTAAAGAGCGAAATTTAGCCAACTGAAAAATACGCACGGAATTTTACAACGTAAAATTTGGCGCTTGGAATTTTACGATATTAAATTCGGTGCCTGGAATTTTGCAGCGAAATTTTGCAACGTAATTTTGTCTCGTAGAGCTTTGATGCGGATTTTGTTTTGCAGCAACGAGGCTTTAAATTCCGCGCTTCAAGCTTCGCGGCACGCAGCTAGTCAGAATTCCATCTCGCATAGTCGGTTAAAATTTTGCAAGAAATTCTGTGTAGAATTTTATGCAGAATTCTGCCTTGCGCGGCTAGGTAAAATTTCGCGCGAAATTTCGTTTTTCAAGACGACTTAGAATTTAGCGTGAATTTTAAAATTTGCCGCCAAGCTCAACGCAGGCTCGTGCGATTAAATTTAGCCGCGCAATCTCGCGCCGCCTTATCGATCGCGCCCCAAATTAAGGCGTTAAATTTTTCCTGCGCGAGCCTAGTTCTACAAATCATGCTCTTCGATCAAAACGCTCTTATTATTATCGCTGCTACAGAACGCTCTATATGAGCCGGACGTTGTGCTTTCGAATAAAAATACTACGCCGTCGCTTTGAAATTTTTTCGAGCAGCCCTTGGTGTGTAGTTCGGCGAGCTTCGGACTATCCGGAGCATAAAACTGATAGCTATCGGTGAAGTGCTCCACGTATCGGTAGGTGATCTCTGCCCAAGGCACCCCGCTATCGCCGCTTCTATTTAGCACGATGGTTCTGGCGTTTATCGCCGCGAGCTTTGATTTTAGCTCTGCAAACGTTTTTTTGTCCCAGCCGATGAGCTTTAACCCCTCGCCGATACCAGGCGCATTATTCCTGAAAATGGAATTTGAATAAAATTTCGTCTCGTTGCCGTCCAAATCGATCCAAATATACTCATCGCCATAAGTGCTCTGGATCGTAACGCGCAAATTTTTAGGGAAGTTGCGACCTGCAAAAGCTAACAGGTCTAGGAATTTCTCGCGATTTTGCTCGTAGTTTTGCATCGGCGGGGCTTTTTATCCAGCTCCATATCATCTTTATCAAAGAAAGAATTCAACGCGAAAAATGCTGCCAAAATCGGCAGCACCTTAACGCAAAAGAGCAAACCTAGAACTACGGCTATGATGATTTTTAAAGCTTTAGCCAAATTTTCTCCTTAAATTTTATGAGCCGTTTAGGCGTGACGATTAATTTGCGGCGAGAGCAAAATTTAAACGCCCGCCGTGCAGCGTAAATTTTAAAATTTCAAATTTATGTCCAATTTTCTATTTTAAGCCCACTTATATTTTTGAAATCTTTTTCGTTATTCGTAACGAGCGTGCAGCCGCGCGATAGGATATTCGCAGCGATCAACATATCCATGTCGCCTATTTTGCGATTGACAGCCGTTAGTTCGCGGCGCACTACACCATATACCTGAGCATCGCGCATGCCAAATGGTAAAATGTTAAAATTTGAGATAAACTCGTCTATTAGCCGTAAATTTAACTCTTTGCGCTTGGAATTTTCCGCACCAAATCTCAGCTCGGCAACGGTAATAAGCGAGATAAAAATATCCGATCTTTGGTGTTTTGTCAGACGATCAAGTATTTTAGGAGCGTATTTTTCGTCGTTATTTATCAAATATATACAAATATTCGTATCTAAAACGATCATTTATCGAATCCAAACTCGCGCTCGCTCGGGATCTGTTTGCCGCGCTTGATCTCAGCGTCTTTAAATTTTGCCAGCGTCGCAAGCAATCCATCCCACTCGCCGCTACGTTTGGGGATGCTAAGCGTTATTTCGGTATCGCTAAGCTCTTTTATCGCAAGCTCCTTAACGCCTTCTAAATTTAGATATTTCGGGATACGAAGCGCTAAGGAGTTGCCGCTTTTAAATACTTTTAAAGTTTTATCGTTAGCTGCTTTGACTTTCATCTATGCTCCTTTTATTTATTGGTTTTAGAATATATAAATTTTTAAAATTTAGCCCAAATCTCGCTACTGCCTATATTCAAACTCCTCGCTCGGAAAGCTCCCCTCTTTGACTTCGCGCGCGTATTCGCGCACCGCGCCTTTTACCAGCTCGGCGCCGTCTAAATAGCGCTTGACGAATTTTGGCCGAAACTCCGTGAAAAATCCACACATATCACTCCACACGAGCACCTGTCCGTCTATGCCCGCACCCGCGCCGATGCCGATGACGGGCACGTCGGTGCCTAGAGCCACTTGATTTGCGACTGAGCAGATCGTCCCCTCTACCAGCAGCAGCACCGCACCCGCCTCGACAAGCGCTCTAGCGTCGCTTAAGACCTCGCGCGCACCCTCCTCGCCGCGCCCGCTTACCTTATAGCCGCCCATAAAGCGCGAAAACTGCGGCTTTAGCCCGATGTGACTCATCACGGCGATACCGTTTCGATTAAGCAGCGCCACGGTATCCGCCATATGCGCGCCGCCTTCGATTTTGACGGCGTCGCAGCCGGTGCTCTCATAGACTTTGGCGCAGTTTTGCAGCGCAAGCTCTGGCGTCGCGCACGAGCAAAACGGCATATCCACGACCATATACGCCCGCTTTAGCCCCCGTCTTACGGCACACGCGTGATAGATCATCTGCTCTACGCTTGCGCCCAGGGTCTCGGAGTGCCCGCCGAAGCTCATATTTAGGCTGTCGCCTACGAGCACCATATCAACCTCGTAGTCGAAAATTTTAGCAAAAAGCGCGTCATAGGCGGTGATCATCACGATCTTTTCGCCGAATTTTTTCATCTCGTATAATTTAGAAAGCGTGATTTTTGACATTTTGGCTCCTTGATTTGGTTAAAATTTGAATGCAATTCTAGCATAAGCCGAATTTGACATTTATAAAATTTTAAAGTAAAATGCGCGCGCATTCTTTCGGGGGTGACTTGGCTTCGACGGGAATGGATGGGTCAAGGCGGCATGTCGCTTTGGATACAGCGTATAAAATCCAAACTAAATTCAAACGCAAACAACGTTAAATTTGCTCCTGCTTACGCTAAAGCTGCGTAAGTCCAGTAGAGCCCTGCTCTGCGCCGATACTATCTAAGCGCGGCGGCGGGTAATCTGCGATAGCGTAGCTCTGCGGCGTGACGAGCCGTAGGGTGAAATCCTAGTCTTTGCGCCGGCAGGTCGTTTTGGAAAGTGAGCGAGCCTGCGCGAGAACTTCACTTTTGCTAAACATGTAGAGGCTTTGGTCGTTTGTTTTCGGACTGCGGTTCAATCCCGCACACCTCCACCAATTAAGCTATTTTTAAGTTCCAATCACTTCTTTTTACTTCTCTTTAATTCCCGTATATAGGCGCTTATCTTATATTTCGATTATTTTTCTCTCCTTTTATTTTTGTTTGTAGTATAATTACTTCTGAAAAAATAGGAGTTTTATTGGGGACTTTTTTGTATTGGGGGTTTTCGTAGAGAAAGACGATATAGAAAAATGGTATTAATCTTATACTTAAAAGGAGCGAATTATGTTGTTTACAGATGAGGATTTTGTAAATATCGTGCCGCAGGATCTTTTAGAGCGCGGTATACGCCTAAGAGAGGAGCTCGGTTTTTATGAAATCGCTTGGAAATTTGACGATGTAATGGAGGTACTAAAAATTACAAGAGGCAAAGGTATGATTATTCTAGGAGGAGAAGTATATCGCCTAAGCGGTAATAAGCCCGTCATCACATGCGACGGCTGGTATACAAACAAGGGAGATGACGATGCATTCGAAGTGGCAATCGAATATATCACTAAGTATCGCGCTAGAAACGGAGATGATTTTATATATTATCCAGCCATTGGCCCTGGGCAGGTGCCCAAATGAAAATTTTAATTGGATTGCGCAATAAAATATCGGCAACCAATTAAATTTTAAAAGGAAAAACACTATGAAATTTAAAATTTTGAAACCGAAGCTTTATGAAAAATATAAGGATATGGTTATAGATGCGTGAGGACGAAAGGGTGAATACAGCATTGATGGCCAAAATAGATATTTTATTAAATTTGATAAATTTTACTAAAGATATAAGCGCGATAAAAAGCAACTTGGCAAAGATAGGCTTTGATAGCGAATCGGAACTTGTAACGATAACTCAAAATACCATTGCAAACATCTTAAATAGAGTCGTCGATAAATAAATTTCATATGATCTCCTTGAGGAGTGGGCAAATTTAATCGAGTGCTGCGAGGATATAGGATATGAGGATGAAATTTTGCAAGAGATCATATTTGAGCTGGCAAACTCTTGCCCTTATGGAGAGATAGACGAAGAGAAGGTTTGTATGATTTTAGATAAAATTAAATACGGGCGGAGCGATTCAAATGATATTAGAAAAAAATATTGACATGGTAAGCGAGAGGGCAATTTTATTGATGGCGCTAGGTTCATTGCAGGCATTGGAGCACCAGGCGATTACCATAGATGAAAGCCAAAGAATTTTGTTTTCGCCCTATATTTCAACGCATTTGGAAAACAATAAAGTTAGCAAGCGCGTCATAGATATAATAACTGAATGTTGCGAACTAGAGGATATTTTCGAGATAATTCCTACAAAATATATACAAACCTTACGAATATTGCAAAATAGAATAATAAAAATTTTAAAGCGATACGATGAAGAGCCCAGAAAAAGATGGGTAATTATAGATGAGAAATAGCCTCCATAGCTCCGTTTTTTGGCGAGCACTAAAAAAAAATTGGTTCAAGATAAGTTAAAAACTTTCAAGGAATTTTTAACTTTTCTTGAACCTTTAAAATTTTAACGTCACGATAGAAACTCTGTGTAAATTTAAGTCCTTTCAATACTTGATAGTGCTATTAACAAGATTAGTGTGCAATATATGTGAATCATAGATTTTAGATAAATCGGCAAATTTTACGATTTAAGGAGTTTGATAGTATTAATCTAACTATTAAGGCTCAATTAAACTTAAGCGGATTTTCTCTTATCAATTTTAATAGTTTCTGATA
>UQCL01000079.1 GCA_900539505.1 uncultured Campylobacter sp.
TCGGAGATGTGTATAAGAGACAGGTTTTGCAATATAGTGTCTTGCGCTGGCTTGCCCTGTGCCTGTGCCTCTTGCGGCGGCTCACCTGCGGCGCTTGCGTCCGCCGCACCTTTAAATTTTAATCCTGCGTCTAATTTTGCTCGCGCGAGTAAATTTACCCGCTCGCAAAGAGCGGCGGTGATGGAGCATATCGGCGAGCGCCCGCCCAATTTTTCGTAGTTGCTGCGCGCCGATGCGGTTCTGCTTTTTACGATGAGAGAGGCCAAAACGCTGCGCCAAAAATCACTCTTAACGCCCAAAATAAAGGGGTCGTTAAACATATTTTTTAAAAAAACTTCAACCTCGCTCAGATTGTTCGGACCGCCCATGTTGAGCAAAATTAGGGCTTTTTTCATGAGATGATTTCTCTGATTTTTATCGCGTCCTCTACGCTTGCAAGACCTGCGTTAGTACTACTGTCGCACATCGCGCAAAATGCTTCGTGTTCGCGGCGTAGCGAAAAATCGTCGCGATCGACGCGCAGATTTACGCGCCCGTCAGGCGTAATTTTAAAAAGAGTTATTGAGATTAGATCGCCGAAATACACACCGCTGTCGGTGCAAATCTCGATACCGTGGCGTCTGATCGGATAGAGATTGGACTGCATTAGCGTGCAATAGCAGCCGCTTTTTGTGTGAAGTGTCGCGCATGCGGCTAGAGTACGCTCTTTAGAGATATTTTTGCTAAGTTCTATGCAGGCGATCTCGCTGTGAGAAAGCAGCCGCACAAGATCGATATCTCTAAAAAGGGCATTGGCGACGATATCTGCTCTATCATCGTTTGCAAAACCGCTTACGAAGCTCATCGAAAAAATTTTATCCCCCTTGGCAAGCTCGCGTAGCAAGGATACGATGACAGGATTGTAGCGGTCGGAGTAGCCTACGGCTAGGCGCGTGCCGTTAGTAGTGACTGCGTAATTTATCTCTCTGGCTTCGGCTAGGCTTTGTGCAAGAGGAGATTCTACAAAGATATTTTTGGTAAACGGCAGGCATTTTAAAATCAGCTCTTTATGCAATGGCGGGGGGGCCGTGATAACTACGGCATCGGGCTTAGCGACGTTAAAAAGATCGGTTAGATTATCAAAGACCGGATAGCGAGGGCCGAAATTTTCACTGCTGCCCTTATGATAAAGCGCTACAAGCTCGAAATAATCGCTCCTTCTTAGCTCGCTGAAGTGCTTTTGACCAAGCTCGCCCATACCTATGATCGCTATCTTTTTTTTCATCGTTATGCCCTAAATTTAATCTTTCGCGCCATTATAACTAAGAATGGTTAAAATTTTATAGTTTTTAAAATCTAATTTGGCTAAAATGCGCCTTTAAAATTTAACTTGAAATAGGACAAATCATGGATATTAGAAGCGAATATTTAAATTTCTTTGCAAGCAAGGGGCATCAGATCGTTCCTAGCGCGCCGCTAGTGCCCGATGACGACAGCTTGCTTTTTACCAACGCGGGCATGGTGCCCTTTAAAAGCATATTTACAGGAGCCGTTCCGCGTCCGATCCCGCCTATCCGCACTAGCTGTCAGACCTGCATCCGCGCCGGCGGCAAGCATAACGACCTAGACAACGTCGGCTACACCGCGCGCCATCATACGTTTTTTGAGATGCTTGGCAATTTCAGCTTCGGCGAGTATTTTAAAGAGCAAGCGATCGCCTATGCGTGGGAGTTTATCACTGAAATTTTAAAGCTTCCTAAAGACAAACTCTACGTCACTGTGCACGAAAAGGACGACGAAGCGTTCGGGTTCTGGGCGCGCCACATAGCGCAGGAGCGCATATATCGCTTCGGAGATCACGATAACTTTTGGGCGATGGGCGATACCGGACCGTGCGGACCGTGCAGCGAAATTTTTTACGATCAGGGCGAGGAGCATTTTCACTCATCCGAGGATTATATGGGCGGCGACGGCGACCGCTTTTTAGAGATTTGGAATTTGGTTTTCATGCAGTATGAGCGCAGCAAAGACGGCAAGCTTAGCCCGCTTCCAAAGCCTAGTATCGACACCGGCATGGGCCTTGAGCGCGTCACGGCAATTAAAGAAGGCAAGTTTAGCAACTACGACAGCTCGCTTTTCATGCCACTAATTAACGAGGTCGCGAAACTTTGCGGTAAGCCTTACATTTATGAAGGCGGCGCGAGCTACCGCGTCATCGCCGATCATATCCGCTCGGTTACGTTTTTGCTAGCGCAGGGAACAAATTTTAATCGCGAGGGTAGGGGATATGTTTTGCGTAGAATTCTGCGCCGTGCCGTTCGCCACGGCTATTTGCTCGGTATAAAAGAGCCCTTTATGTATCGCCTCGTGGATAAAGTATGCGAGCTGATGGGCGGGCACTATGCCTATCTGAACGAGAAAAAGCAAGCCGTAAAGGAGCAGATCAAACTCGAAGAGGAGCGGTTTTTTGCCACTTTGGCAAACGGTATCGAGCTTTTTAACGAGGAGCTTGCGCGCACTAAAGAAATTTTTAGCGGCGAGGTCGCGTTTAAGTTATATGATACCTACGGCTTTCCGCTCGATCTGACCGCCGATATGCTGCGCGAGAAAAATTTGCGCGTGGATGAAGCTAAATTTGACGCGCTTATGAGCGAGCAAAGGCAGATAGCTAAAGCCGCATGGAAGGGCAGTGGCGATAAAAACGTCCGTGGCGATTTTAAGGCGCTGCTAGAGAAATTTGGTGAGAATAAATTTAGCGGTTACGAAGAGCTTAGCCGCACGAGCAAGGTTTTAGCGCTGCTTAACGAGGATTTTGCGGAAGTGGATGAGCTCAAAGCCGGCGATATCGGCTGGGCGATGTTTGATATCACTCCGTTTTATGCACAAAGTGGCGGTCAGACGGGCGATAGCGGCGAAGTGGAGTCCATAGCCGATGTGTTTGATACTCAGAAATTTTATGGGTTAAATTTGTCCCACTTGCGCCTTAATCGTAACCTGAAAATCGGCGATATCGTCGGGCTTAAGGTTTCTGAGGAGCGTGAGCAGATTGCACGTCATCACAGCGCGACGCACCTTTTGCACGCGGCGCTTCGTGCGGTGCTAGGGGCTCATATCGCTCAAGCAGGAAGCTTAGTCGAAGCGGATCGCTTAAGATTTGACTTCTCGCATCCTAAGGCACTTAGCGACGAGGAGCTAGCTAAAATCGAGGAATTTGTAAATAATGCCGTTTTCAAGGGCTGTGCGGCAAAAACTGAGATTATGGATATAGATGACGCTAAAAACAGCGGCGCGATTGCGCTTTTTGGCGAAAAATACGGCTCAAAGGTGCGCGTTGTGAGCTTCGGAGAGATTAGTAAGGAGCTTTGCGGCGGAATTCACGTGCGTAATTTAAGCGAAATAGGGTCGTTTTTTATCGTCAAAGAAAGCGGCGTAAGTGCGGGTGTTAGGCGTATCGAGGCAGTTTGTTCGCGCGCTGCTTTAAATTTAGCGCTTCAAAATCGCGCTAAGCTTGCTGAAATTTCTGCGGAGCTAAAGGGGATTGAGCCTCTCCGCGCGATTGAGAAATTAAAAGATGAGATCAGATCGCTAAAAGATCAGATCAAGCATGCAAGCAGTTCCCATGCACTGGCTTTTCTAAATGTCGGTGATACTAAACTTTGCGTAGCCTCGGTCGAAAGCGGTGATATAAAAACTATGATAGATGAGTTTAAAAATAGCCACGAAAAGGCGGCGATAATGCTGATGCAAGTAGGCACCGACGGCAAAATTTCAATCGCAGCAGGTGTTAAAAACGCGCCGATCAAAGCTGGCGAGTGGGTTAAGCTAGCAGCGCAAATTTTAGGCGGTGGCGGCGGCGGACGCGATGATTTTGCGACCGCAGGCGGCAAGGACGTGCTAAAAATCGAAGAAGCGATTAAAGAAGCGATCGCCTACGCAAAAGGTAAAATTTGAACGAAATCGATACCGGCTTCATCAAAGCCTCGCAAATTTTGCCGCTGATTCACATTTTAAGCGTGATTTTTTTGGTCTGCGCGCAGATCTGCGTATTTTTGATCGCGCGGATTTTTATGAATTTAAGCAGTAAAAGTCAAGCGGATGCGAAGGATGTAAAATTTGCAGAAATTTTACGATATATGAAACGCTATGAGCAGTTCTTTGCACTATTTTTGGTGATCGTTTGCGTAAGTGGATTTTTTCTTGCGGACGGCGGAAGTTTTAAATTTTCAGATCCTATGGTAAAAGGTGCGATTGCCACGCTGTGGGCTGGCGCTGGCTTTATACTACTAAATTTTATCTACATGCATTATAAAATTTCATCTTTGAAGCGAGCTTTGGATGCAGGAGATGAGCTTGAGGCGAATGAGCATTTAATCATCGTCGTTAAATATTTCATACCGTTAAATATCGTAGTTACGCTGATTTGCGTTTATCTGGGCGTGACGGTGGGCGAGTTTTGATGATCTATTTAGCTTCCAGCTCGCCTACTAGAGCGCAAATTCTAAAGGATAACGGCGTAGAATTTACGCAAATTCCTTTTAATTTCGACGAAAGCGGCATTAGTAAGGACGATGCACGCACCTATGCTTATCGCGTTGTCTCGGCCAAGAAGGCACAGTTTTTTAAAATTTATAAAAATTATGATAAAGTGCTGTTTGCCGATAGCTCCGTGCTTGCCGGCGGCAAAATTTTAGGCAAGGCGCGGGATGAAGCGGACGCGTTAAGGATGCTGCGGGCTCAAAGCGGTGCTAGCTGCGCCGTTTATACTGCGATGATTTTTTGCAGTAAGGCGTTAGAGCTTTCGGCACTTAGCGTCGCAAGCTTTGAATTCGCAGAATTTACTGAAGCGGATTTAAAAGGCTATATCGCTAGCGGCGATTGGCGCGGCAAGGCGGGTGCGATGAGTATCGAAGGCTTTAACGAAAAATATATCAAAAGCTCGCGTGGGTCAAAATTCACGGCGATGGGGCTTGATCTGGAAATTTTAAAGAGGTTTGTATGGTAAGAGTTTTATTTAGTTTTATTACGGTTTGTGCGTTTGCCGCAGGCGGAATTTTTTTGTATTTTTATTCGCAAATCCGCTTGGAATCGGACTCGATCATAGATTATCATCCAGAGCTCACGACTAAAATTTATGACCGCAACGGTAATTTGATAGCCAACGTTTTCAATGAACAAAATAGAATTTACGTAAAATTCGACGAGATCCCAGGTCGCGTGATCGAGGCGCTCGTGGCTATCGAGGATACGGCGTTTTTCGAACACGGCGGTGTGAATGTCGAGGCGATTTTTAGGGCGATTATTAAGGACGTCAAAGCGATGAAATTCGTCGAAGGGGCTTCCACGATTACGCAGCAGATCACGCGAAATTTAGTTCTTTCGAGCGAAAAGAAGCTTGATCGCAAGATCAAAGAAGCGATCCTATCGCTTAAGATAGAAAATGCTCTAAGCAAGGAACAAATTCTAGAGCGTTACTTCAACGAAGTGTATTTCGGACACGGATATTACGGCATCCGCACGGCGGCTTTAGGATATTTCAAAAAAGATTTGCAAGATTTAAGCCTTAAAGAGATCGCGATTTTAGTGGGCTTGCCGAAAGCTCCTAGCAGCTTTGATCCTACTAAGCACCTGGATTTGTCGCTTTCGCGTGCCAATAACGTGATTTATAGGATGCATGAGCTCGGCTGGATAAATAAGACCGAATATGAGCTTGCGATGAACGAACAGCCTACGATCTACAACGAAACGCTCACGCAAAACGCAGCGCCGTATGCCGTAGATGAGATCATAAAAGAAGCCGAAAAAATTCTACCGGACGTCCGCACGGGCGGGTATCGCATAGATACGAGCCTTGATTTAAAGGCGCAAGCGATGGCGCAAGAGGCATTAGTTTTCGGCTACAATGAAATTTTAAAGCGCAACAAAGACGCCAATGCAAGCAACGTAAACGGCGCTATGGTCGTCACGCATCCGCAAAACGGCGAAATTTTAGCCTTAGTAGGCGGCGTGGATTACGCGAAATCAAATTTCAATCGCGCCAGCCAATCCCAGCGCCAAACCGGCTCTAGTTTTAAGCCTTTCGTCTATCAAATCGCCCTTGATATGGGCTACTCGACGATGACCGAAGTGCCCGATATAGCTAGAGAATTCGACGATGGCAGCGATAAAACGTGGAAGCCGAAAAATTACGACAAGACTTACAGCGGCTACATCACGATCAAAGAAGCCTTAACTCGCTCACGTAACCTTGCCTCGATCAATCTGATGCAATCTATCGGCGTTGATCGCGCGGTAAAAAAGCTTAGCGAGTTCGGCTTCAAAAACGTCCCGCCCGCCCTGTCGGTGGCTATCGGCAGCTACGGAATTTCGCCGCTTGAATACTCCACGATGTATTCGATGTTCCCGGGGCTTGGGATTACTGCAAAATCAAAATTTATCGTTTCGATTACCGATAAGGATGGCAAAACTCGCTTTATCGAGCCTGAGAGACGTCGCGTGCTGCGCCCTGAACAGGCATATCTGATGACTACGCTATTAAAAAATATCGTGCAGCGCGGCACCGGCACTCGCGCGCGCGTGCAAGGAATCGACGTCGCGGGCAAAACCGGCACCTCAAACGACAGCATAGATGCATGGTTTTGCGGCTTTACGCCGGATTTGCAGATCATAATCTGGTATGGCAACGACGATTATAAACCGATGCGAAAGGTCGAGGGCGGCGGACGTACCGCAGCACCGGTATTTGCAAAATTTTTAGATGCCTATTTAAAAGAATATCCGCAAACCAAGCGCAACTTCACCGTCCCGGACGGCGTTTTTAGCCGCCAATACAACGGCAAAGACGAGTATTACACTAAAATTTCGCCGCTTCCTAAACCCCGAGAAAGTAGCAGCGACGGATCGTTTTAAATTTGGATGGAAATCTAAATTTGATCCACTTTCGGAAGCCCTTGCATGAATTGCGTTTATTACACAAACATAAATATGCTAATTTTATAGTTTGTTTAAGGTTGTAGGCGCTAAAATGCGTAATCATTTTATTTAGGGGTTAAGATTGCAGGATTTAGAATTCGAAAGTAAAAAGATAAGAATAGAAAATACTCGTGTAAAATTCGGCAAATTTTTTACGAAATTATGTCTGTCTCTTATACACATCTCCGAGCCCACGAGACT
>UQCL01000080.1 GCA_900539505.1 uncultured Campylobacter sp.
TGTATAAGAGACAGTGTCAATAGTTACTATAATGTAATATAAAGTTTGATTTTTTAAAAATTTTATTGTAGAATTGCCATAAAGCAAGCAAATATTCTTTTAGAATTTGAAATCTATACTTTAATATAGTCTTGCTTTACAACCTCCAAAACCCCTACTCCGTAGTTCATACACCCACTTCCAGCGCCCGTGCCAAGGATCAAATTTATTAGTTCTGCATTAGCTACAATTTTCCATCTTGCTTGCCACGCATATACTGGCTCGCGATTGTTGCCATAATAGAATTTCACAGATTCACCCAGCTTTTGCCACAATAAATTTAACTCCATTTCGCCATCATATTTTCGCCCCATAATCGTCTCAAATCGCTGTAAAATATTCGTCTTCATCATCTCTAAATGCCTGCTATCTTGCGGCTGCAAATAGACTTTATGTCCCAAAAGCCCGCTTACTGCGCACGCCACGTAGCCTTGCACAATAGCTTCGTTCTCGCAAATTTTATGATTTTTCGCTTCGACGGTAGTTTGCGTAAATAGAATTTCACCTAAGCTTAGCCCGTCTTTTAGCACTGCTAGCGCGATTTTACGTTCAAACTCCGGCTCGCATGAAGCAAATCGCACGCGCAAGTCCTCTCCTCGCAAGATAAAATCAAACACCGTGCGTTTAAAAATTTTACCGCTTGATTCGTGCCTGTATCCTACGTGCTCTGAAGCCGGCAAATAGCGATAAAGAAAGCCCTGAATCAGCTGCGAGAGAGATTTTGTAATTTTTAGATTTTTAGTTGGTAATTTTGCGTTGATGATTAACATTTGCGCTCCTTTGCGCGGTAAAATTTTGCCCAAGGTTCGCGTAAACCTTGGGCAAACGAGCTCTAAGTGGGATTAAAATCTTATCTCTTTGATATCGGCAAATTGCAAAAACGCGCGATAAATTTGCCCGATATTTGCGATACGATTTGCGCGTATCTTGACATCCTGGACGTTTATCATTACGTTATCGAAAAAATCATCAATCACGCCTTTAAGCCCAAATAGTGAGCGCAGATACCCACTCACGTCGTTTTCGTTGAGCTTAATTGCCCTAAACGCCGCATTTAACGCGCGCTCAGCGTCGTGTTCGAATAGGTTTTCGTCCACCGCGCCTATTTTTTCGTCCTTGATGATATTGGCTAGGCGCTTAAAGGTCGCAAAATTTTCCCCGAAATCCGCTGCTGCTGCGATCTCGCCCAGCGCCTTTATGACCTTGCTTAGTCGTAATAGATCGTTTTCGCCGCTTGCGATGCACGCCTTGATCACGGACGGATTTATCTCGTCAAAAATTCCATATAATCTATCTTTTATAAAATCCAGCAGCTTAGAAATGTCAAATTTCTTATAATTTGGCACCAGCTTTTGCGCCAGCGTATTCGCATCAAAACTCAATCTTTGATTTAGTAAAATTTTAATTAGCCCAGTAGCTGCGCGGCGAAGCGCATACGGATCTTTATTGCCGCTTGGAACTTTATTGATGCTAAAAAGCCCCAGGAGCGTTTCAAATTTCATCGCTATAGCGATTACGCTACTAAATACACCGCTTGGCAGCTCGCTATCCTCGCCGATAGGCAGATACTGCTCGCGTATCGCGCGGCATACATGATCTGCCAGTCCAGCATGTGCGGCATAGTAACTACCCATAATGCCTTGAAGCTCGCTAAATTCGCCCACCATCGTGCTGCTAAGGTCTGCTTTACTAAACATTACGGCATTTTCCACATCCAGCGAAAAGTCCTTTTTGCCGATCTCTGCCTCGATATGCGTAGCATAATCCGCGCTCAATGCCTTTGCTACGGCTAGCTCGCGCACTTGCTTATCATAAACTGAGCCAAGAGCTTGCATATAGGAAATTTGCTTAAGTTTTTCAGGGCTAAATTCCGCTTGCAAATCGCTTTTCCAAAAAAACATAGCATCGCTTAGGCGCGCGCGTAAAACTTTTTCATTGCCGCGTACTACAAGCTCGTCATCATCGGTAATCGCATTACTAACGACAACGAAGTGATTGCTTAAGTTTTTATCCTCGAAAACTGGAAAATAGCGCTGATTCTCCTTCATCGAAGTGATGATGACCTCTTTTGGCACGCTTAAAAAATCTCGCTCAAAGCTGCCTAACAGCGCCGTCGGGTACTCGGTGATCGCCGTTACTTCATCTAGCAACGCAGGATCGACCTCGATCTTAAAGCCATGCTTTTTCTCGAGCTTTGCAAACTCGCTTAGAATTTTATCTTTTCTTTTTTGCTCGCTTAAAATTACGCCGTTACGCTCCAGCAGTGTGAAATAATCTGCGGCGTCTTTAAATTTAATCGCTTCATAGCCAAATTTTCGGTGCGGAAAAAATGCAGCTGCGCTTCGCACGCCATAAATTTCAAAATCTACGTTTTCTCCGCCCAAAACGCAGGCTATACTTCTTATCGGACGGATAAACTCAAACTCACCGCTACCCCATCGCATCGCGCGTCCAAAATTTAGCGATCGTAAAAACTCCTCTATAATTTCGCCTAGAATTTCGCGGCTATCACGCCCCTTTTGCACCGCAGCGTGGTAGAGCACCTCTTTGCCGCCCACCTGCCGAAATTCTAGCTCGCTTTCGCTTATGCCGCATTTTTTAGCAAAACTTAGCGCTGCAGGGCTCCACGCGCCGTTTTTGAGTGCGACGGATTTTGGCGCGCCCGTGCTTACGATCTGCGCATCATCGCCGCGTTGTGGAAAATCCTCGTGAAATAGCACAAATCTACGCGGGCTAAATTCGAAGCGAAAGTCGCTATTTATGCGGTTAGCCTCAAGCACCGCGCGCCATTTTGGCGCGATATTCGCACGCTCTTTTAAAAACGGGATCGCAGGCAGCTCCTCGACCCCAATCTCAATGAGTAGTTCCATCTTTATCCTTTTTTCGTTGATTTCGTTTTTCGTTTTTCTCCATCATTTCGCGGTTAAATCCTACGATCATAAATATCATAAAAAGCACGAAAAGTGCGGTTATAACGGCGTGTATCATTCTACTATAAATTCCTTTTGCCCTTTATAAATCGTAAAATAGGCGTTTTCAAATTCTAAATTTTTGCCGTTTTGCACAGGAGCGCTTTTGCGAAAAATTCTAAACTCGCCCGCGCTTTTTAGATCAATTATGCCGTCTTTAACGTCGCCTTTGATCGTGCTTATCACATCTCCTGCGCGCAGCTGCCGCACCGATACGCTAGGCAAAACGTATGGTGCGATAGAGCCTACGTTGCCGCTTCTAGCTACGATCTCATAATCGTCGATCTCAAAGCTTTGTTTGTAAAATTTCGTCTTTTTTACTAGCAGATCGAGTTTATCTCCTAACTGCGGCCCGCCGCCGCCGTAGACAAAAACTCCGCTTCCATCTTGAGAAATCGCAAAGCCATGGCGGTTTGTAAAGCTCACGACTACGCCTTTTATCAGCACAGGCTCACTTATAATGCGCCCGTAAAGCTCCTCTATCGTGACGGTCTTTGCGGCGCTATCGATATTTTTAGCTAAAAATTCTTGCTTTTTCGGCGTAGATTTTAAAGCGCCTTCGTCTGTCAGAATGAAGCTAATCGGGAAATGATCGGAAGTGAGAGAGGATTTGGCAAACGCGAAGCTGCCCTTTTTATATCCCGGCTCGCTACTAAAAAAATCGTCGCTAAGCAAGATATGATCGAGCACCGCACCGCTTTCATGAGACTCACAAGAGCCAAAATGCTTTAACTGCGAGCAGGGATGTAGCGCCCATAAATCACTAAATCCGTCGCGCTCGATAAGCTCGTTTAGCAAAGAATTTCGCCCGAAATTCGTATTAAAATCTCCCGCTACGATAGCGCGTTGGTGCCCTTGCAAAACCTCGCGTAAAAAGGCGAAATTGCGCTTGCGCTCGCTTAGCGGATTGCGTGCAGAGAGCATATGTACGACATAAAAGCTAAAATCAGTGCCGCCAAGCGCAAAATCAGCGCGCAAAATATCTCGTGTTTTAAGCTCTGTCGGGCGGTAAGTTTTTTGAAATTTTATCGGTATGCGCGACATCACCGCCACGCCCGCAGGTGCAGTCTGCGCGCGCGAAAATTTATAAAAGCTATAGCCCGCCTTCTGCGCAAGCGCTTTTAGCACCGCTTCGTTTTCGATCTCTTGCAGCCCCAAAATATCGGCATTAAGCGCGCTTACCTCGTCCGCCACCTTTTGCAGCTTGCGCTCGTATTTTTGCTCGCTCCAGCCTCCGCGCCCAATCTCAAAGTCCGCGTACTCCGTGCCGTCGTTTACGCCGTCGAATAAATTTTGCACGTTAAACGATGCGATTTTCAGCTCCGCCGCGTTCGCGCCACAGAAAAACATCGTAAAAAGTAGCGCTAAAACTCGCAAACCGCACCCCTAAAGTCGAATTTATCGATATTCTGGCGGATCGCTTCGTAGGTTACGATGCCCACGCTGGTGGCTAAATTTAAACTGCGCCCCGCCCCGCTCATTGGGATCGTGATGCAGTTTTCGCGGTTTGTGCGCATGATCTCAAGCGGCAGCCCGTGCCCTTCAGAACCGAAAATCAAAAAATCGCCCGGCTGAAATTCCGCCTCATAGTAGAGCTTGTTCGTCTTCGTCGTCGCAAAAAAGAAGCGCTGTTTAAATTTCTCGTTCGCCGCCATAAACTCGTCCCAATTTTCCCAAATTTTAAGATCCAAGCTCGCCCAATAATCAAGCCCCGCGCGGCGCAGATGCTTATCGTCGATGACGAATCCCAGCGGCTTGATCAGATGCAAAGGACACCCCGCATTGACGCACATACGCCCGATGGAGCCCGTGTTTGTGTGGATCTGCGGATATACTAACACGATATTAAACATCAAAAATCACCGATTTTGCATGAGCAGAATTTTGCGATTTAAAATTCCGCGAGGCAAAGTTTTGAGATTTAGAATTTCGAAAAGCTAAATTACGCGGCTTGGGATTTCGCGCAGTAAAGCCTTGCAAATTTAAATGGGCAAAATTCCATAATTTGAAATTCTGTGAAATAAAATTTAGGTCCATGATTTTGCGACGCTGCAGTACGTCAGATCTCTCCTCACAACGATACGTCTCTTTTGTTCTTATACGGTGCGCCGAGGCAGCTACCCCCATAGAACAGGACGCGCGATACGGCTCGCTAAATTTTGCTTTAATACGTTTAATACGACGCAGGCTGTGAGATTTTGTGCCAAAATGTCCTAATTTGCAAAATTTCATCTCGCTGTAATGCAAGCCGTGAAATTCCGCCTCGCTGCTGTATGGTTCGTATAATTTCTCGCCACAGCGATGCGATCTGCGAAATTCGCTCGATCCATAAAACTTCGCCTCGTGGATTTTCTCGGTGTGGCGGCACGACGGATAGAATTTTAATAGGTAAAATTCCGCGTCATAAAATTCTACCGAGCTAAGCATTTCGCTATGAAATTTTACGCCGCAAAAATTTAAATTTCGCTCGCCACAAAAGATAAAATCTCGCACAGCAAAAATCACGAGATTTCGCCTACGATCAAAGCAAAAAGCGCGCTTTTGCAAAGACGCAGCATTCTTGTAAAACGCGTAAATTTCGTCGCGACGATAGAATTTTCTCATAAAACTAGCTCCTAAATAAAACGACGATTTTACAAAAATCTCTCTAAATTTACGCTTTTAAAGCCGCTACAAACGCCCTAATCTCCGCTTCTTGCAGCCTCTCAATCTCCTTGCCGATCGCAGCGCCGCGCAGATTGCGAGCGACATCCGTAGCGCAAACCAAACTTTTAAATTTCTTATCCCAAATCCCAAGCCGCTTTGATGCTTGCACCCTACCTTTATCATACAGCCCAAGCCACTGCTTAAGCGGCATTTTTATAGCGATTTTGCATAGCTGCTCGTCGCTTACCCGCTTAAAAAACGGCTCGCTAAGTAGCCTTTTATAAATTGAATTTAGCCCTAAATTCTTTAAAATTTTATTTTTATCTAATCCTAAAAAATTCAAAAACGCGTATAAAAAAAACATTTCATTTCTCACAAAAGATTCGCCGCGCTCTATGAATTTTATAAGTCGCTCATGCGTGCGCGGATCAATCCGCAATCCAAAAACCCGCTCGTAAAGCCCTAGCTCTTGCATTAGCATCATCCCATATCGGTGCGCAGGTGCACGGAAAAATTTAATCAGCTCTGCTTTAACGCGCTCGCAACTAAGATCGCTAACGTCGATACTACGCATGAGCTCTAAGGTGCGCGGCTCGGCGCGAAGCTCAAATCTTGCGGCAAACTGCACCGCGCGATACACGCGCAAGCTATCCTCCACGAAAGTGTGCGGATCAACCACTCGCAAAATACGTGCGCGCAGATCCGCAATCCCGCCGTAAAAATCGAGCACTTTGCCGCTTATAGCGTCTATCATCTGTCTCTTATACACATCT
>UQCL01000081.1 GCA_900539505.1 uncultured Campylobacter sp.
AATTCATGCAGAAAAAACCTTGATTTTAATCTAGACTAAGCTGTTTTTTTATGCTATTATTCAAAATCTTAGTAGAAATTAATTCTAAACGAAAGGTTAATCTCATGGATAGACGAGACTTTATAAAAAGCTCTGCAGCAGCGGCTGCCTGTAGCGTTGCAGGTATTAGCTTGCCTAGCAGTCTTAGTGCTGCGGACGAAGCCGAAAAAGGCTGGCGCTGGGACAAGGCGGCCTGTCGCTTCTGCGGCACCGGCTGCGGCATTATGGTAGCCACCAAAGACGGCAAAATCGTAGCGGTCAAAGGCGATCCGTTAGCGCCCGTAAATCGCGGTCTAAACTGCATCAAAGGCTATTTCAACGCCAAGATCATGTACGGCGCAGATCGCATTACCAAGCCTCTTTTACGCGTAAATTCCAAAGGCGAATTCGACAAAAAGGGAAAATTTATCGAAATCAGCTGGCAACGAGCGTTCGACGAAATGGAGAAGCATTTCAGACGCGCCTATAACGAAGGCGGTCCCGAAGGCTTTGCCGTGTTAGGCAGCGGTCAATACACGATCCCAGAAGGTTACGCCGCAGCAAAGCTAGTAAAAGCGGGCTTTCGCTCCAATAATCTCGATCCTAATGCTCGCCAGTGCATGGCCAGCGCCGTCGTAGGTTTTATGCAAACCTTCGGTATCGACGAGCCTGCGGGTGTTTTCGACGATATCGAGCTAACCGATACCATCATCGCTTGGGGCGCGAATATGGCTGAGATGCACCCTATCCTTTGGTCTCGCGTCTCCGACCACAAGCTTCGCAACCCGGACCGCGTAAAAGTTATAAATCTCTCGACATACTCTAGCCGCACTTCAAACATCGCCGATATCGAAATTATATTCCGTCCGAATACCGATTTGGCGATATGGAACTACATAGCACAAGAGATCGTCTACAATCACCCGGATATGATAGATGAGAAATTTATTAAAGAGCACTGCGTGTTCGCTACAGGCCCTGTGGATATCGGCTACGGCTTGCGAGAAGATATAAATCATAAAAAATACCGCAAAACCGAGCTTGATACAGCAGCTAAGCAAAAATCCAAAATTTTAAGCAAATCCGAGGGCGTTACCTTAGCATATCTGGGTATGAAAGAGGGCGACGTACTCGAAAACAAACACTCTGACAAATCGGACGCTCACTGGCTCATAAGCTTCGAAGAATTTAAAAAAGCGCTGGAGCCTTACACGCTAGATTTCGTAGCGCCTTTAGCTAAGGGTGACGAAAGTGAGGATTTAGAGGCGTTTAAGACCAAGCTAAAGCAGCTGGCAGATTATTACATCGAAAAGGACCGCAAAGTAGTAAGCTTTTGGACGATGGGCTTTAATCAGCACTCAAGAGGAACTTGGGTCAATGAGCAAAGCTACATGGTGCATTTTCTTCTTGGCAAGCAAGCCAAGCCCGGCTGCGGAGCGTTTTCGCTTACCGGTCAGCCTAGCGCTTGCGGCACGGCTAGAGAGGTGGGCACGTTTTCTCACCGCCTACCTGCCGATCTGGTCGTGGCAAATCCGGCACACAGAAAAGTTTCCGAAAAAATTTGGAAGCTTCCCGAGGGTACGATAAATCCAAAACCGGGTGCGCACTACGTGCAGGCTCTGCGCAATCTCGAAGACGGCAAGATAAAATGGCTATGGGTGCAGGTAAATAACCCGTGGCAGCAGATCGCCAATGCAAACCATTGGATCGCCGCGGCGCGCGAGATGGATAACTTCATCGTAGTAAGCGATCCGTATCCGGGACTGAGTGCGAAGGTAGCCGATCTAATCCTGCCAACCGCGATGATCTACGAAAAATGGGGTGCATACGGCAATGCCGAGCGCAGAACCCAGTGGTGGAGACAGCAGGTCCTTCCTGTGGGCGATGCGATGAGCGATACGTGGCAGATGTTAGAGTTTTCCAAGCGCTTCAAACTCAAGGATTTCTGGGGCGAGGTTAAAGTAAATGATAAGCTTACGCTTCCGAACGTATTGGATAAAATTTCAGAATTCGGCTATACGCCAGAGACTACACTATTTGAAGTGCTCTTTGCAAACAAAGACGCTCAGGCTTTCGCTGCAAAAGATCCGATTATGGCAAGCTTCGATAACTCCGAAGTAAACGGCGACTCTCGTGGCGTCATCGGTAGCGACGGCAAAGAATTTAAAGGATATGGCTTTTTCATCCAAAAATATCTCTGGGAGGAATACCGAAAATTCGGTACCGGTCACGGACACGATCTAGCCGATTTCGATACATATCACCGAGTGCGCGGTCTTAGATGGCCGGTCGTAGACGGCAAAGAAACGCTTTGGCGCTTTAACGCCCAATATGATCCTTATGCTAAAAAAGCGGCTCCGGATAGCGACTTTGCATTCTACGGCAACGCCAAAGCGGCGCTTCCTAGCGGTGATCTGAAATCCGCTACTTCAGGCGAAGAAAAAACAAGCTTTGCCAATAAAGCTAAAATTTTCTTCCGTCCATATATGGATCCTGTAGAAGTGCCAAGCGAGGAATATCCTTTCTGGTTATGTACGGGTCGTGTGCTGGAGCACTGGCATACGGGCACTATGACTATGCGCGTGCCGGAGCTTTATCGCGCCGTACCAGAAGCAAGATGCTATATGAACGAAGCCGACGGCGCCAAAATCGGCGTACAACAAAACGAAATCGTCTGGATCGAGTCGCGCCGCGGCAAAGTCAAAGCGCGCGTGGACTTTCACGGACGTAATGTTCCGCCGAAGGGACTTATTTTCGTGCCGTTTTTTGACGAGAAGGTTTATATCAACCGCGTCACGCTCGATCATACCTGTCCGCTTTCAAAAGAGACCGACTACAAAAAATGCGCGGTTAAAATTTACAAGGCGTAAATTATGGATAGGCGTGAGGTCTTAGGCATTCTTTCTTTAGCTGCTGGCGTGGGCGTTTTGGGACTCGGAGTCGCAAACTCTAGCGAGCACGCCAAACTCCGCCCGCCCGCAGCCATAGGCGAGAAAGAATTTCTTAGCAAATGCCTAAGGTGCGGGCTTTGTGTCGAGGCATGCCCATTTGATACGCTTAAGCTTGCGAGCTTTTGCGATCACGCTATTGCAAACGGCACGCCGTTTTTTATCCCGCGCGAAATTCCGTGCTATATGTGCGACGACATACCTTGCGTCGCAGCCTGTCCTAGCGACGCACTAGATAAAAGCCTGGTAAGCGAAAACTCCAAGCTTAACGTGCGTCTATCCAAAATGGGCGTTGCGGTCATAGATACCGAGCATTGCATCGCTTATGCGGGCATCCAATGCGATGCGTGCGTGCGAAGCTGCCCCGTGATGGATAAGGCGCTCAGGATCGATTACCGCCACAACAACCGCACCGAAAAGCACGCCCTGCTCGTGCCTGTAGTAGATAGTAACTACTGCACGGGTTGCGGCAAATGCGAGCATGCCTGCGTCACGAAAAAGGCGGCTATCAGCGTCGTGGAGCGCGAGCGCGTCATAGGAATTTCCAGCGACAACTATGTCAAAGGCTGGATCAAGGGCGACGACGCGAAGCTAAAGGACGCAGACACCAAAATCAAGCTCGATCCGCAAAAGAGTAAGGATTACTTAAACGAGGACGATCTAATGGAAGGGACTAGGCAATGAAATACACTATTTTAAGGCGTTTGAGCCAAATTTCTATTCTAGTCCTTTTTATTTTAGGAAATAATTTCGCCTTCAAAGCCGCGAGCGAAAACGGAATTTTATCAGGAATTCTAAAGGGCAATCTAAACTCGTCGAAACTTTTCGGTACGATTAATCTAAGCGATCCGTTTGCGACGGCGCAGATGCTGTTAGCTAGCTTTTCTTTGGGCGCTACGGCGGTTATCGGAGCGCTTATCGTAGGAGCATTTTATGCGCTTATAGCGCCGCGATTATATTGTTCGTGGGTATGCCCGATAAATTTACTAACCGATCTTGCCGCGTGGCTTCGTAAAAAATTTGGCGTGCACACCAAATTTTTAAACGTAAATCGCAAGGCTCGCTACGTCCTAGCGGTGCTAGCGCTCATTTGCAGCGGAGCTTTCGGCTTTGCGGCGTTTGAGAGCGTAAGCTTTATCTCGCTTTTCGCGCGCGCCGTCATATCGCTGAGTGCGAGTGCGTTTGCAATCGCGCTACTGATCGTAGTTTTTGAAATTTTCGCGGGCGATCGCACGATCTGTTCGCGGCTATGCCCGCTCGGCGGATTTTGGGCGGCGCTTAGTTATTTTAGTATCATTCGCATTCGCCACGAGGTTGATAAATGCACGATGTGCGGCAAATGCAAAATGGTCTGCCCCGAAGTGCAGGTACTTAAGATGGTCGGACGCGAAAACGGGCGCGTTAGCAGCGAGTGTATCAGCTGCGGACGCTGCATCGACGTATGCGATGACGATGCGTTAAATTTTAGTATATTAGGAGTGAAAAAATGAAAAAAATGGTTTTAGGCTTGGCTCTTGCATGCTGTGCGGCGCTATTTGCCACGGACAAGACGGCATCTATAGATGCCGACAGCTTGGGCTTTATAAAAAGCGTAGACGAATCGGCGCAAAATAAAAATTCCCTGCCCGATTTCAAATATAGCGAGGATGCTCCGGGCGCTGCTTCGAAAATCGAGCGCAGCTTCGAAAACGCTCCACCTCTTATACCGCACAGCTTAGAAGGGCTTGTACCGATCACAAAGGATAACAATATGTGCGTAACCTGCCATATGCCCGAGTTTGCCAAGGATGTAGGCTCTACGCCGATTCCAAAAAGCCACTTGGTGGACTTTCGCACAGGCGCGGATCTAAACGGCACTCTAGCCGAGCAGCGCTTTAACTGCACGCAGTGCCACGTACCGCAAGCCCAGACCAATCCGCTAGTGAAAAATAATTTCAAAGCCGATTTTAGCAGGTTTAGCGACGCAAATTCCACTTCTAATCTCATAGATACGCTAAATCAAGGCGCCGAGGTTGAGTAAGGAGCCGCGATGAAATTTTTACCGCTGCTACTTTGCGCCTGCTTCATCTATGCCGGCAACGGCATTGCAATACCTAGTGGCGCTGTGGGCATAGATGCGCCTGCAAAGATCAAACACGCTAGCTTCATACTAGAACTTGACGCAAATGTCGCGGTGCTAAAAAATCTAGACGGCGAAATTTACGCAGGACTTGACAACGGCAAGCTCTATAAAATCACCATTAACTCCGCGGAGAATTCCGCGCCAAATTCTGTCACCGGGCAAAATTCCGTCGCAAGCACAAATTCCGATGCGGCGCAGAATTTCAATGCTAAAGCAAGCGTAAATTCCACGAGAGATTCTACTGCGAATTCCGCTGCCGTAAATTCTTTAGCAAATTCAACCGCAGCAAATTCCACAAAGCAGAATTCTGCCGAAAATTCTACGGCATTAAATTCCGCTCGGAATTCCGTGCCGAGCGCAATCTCCAAGACGCTAATTTTCGCCCTGCCCTCGTCCAAAAATTACCTAGACGAGCCGATGGGCGCTACCATATTCGACGTCGATAAACTAGGCGAGAAATACGCATTTTTATATAACGGCGACGCGTTTGAAAAGATGCTGGGCGTGTTTGCAGGCGGCAATATTACGCACTATAAATTGCCGATAACGGGGATCAAAAACGTCTATTTCTACGACGAAAACACCGTGATTTTGCTAGGTCTTGGTAGCGAAATTTTATACTTCGACCTGTCTAGCGGCAAGGTAAGCTTCGAGCAAAAGCTTACCATCGCGTCTTTGGGCGGTAGCGCCTACGACCGCACTAGCGGGACGCTACTAATCTCGTGTGAAGGCGGCATCGTGTTTTATTTCGACGCGAAAGCGAAAAAGCTTATGAGCCAAAAGTCCCTGCACAAGGACGGGATCTACTCCGTAGCGCTGCTTGGCGATCGTATGATGAGCGGCTCGAACGACAAAGAAAGATCGTGCTACTACGAAAACGGCGATTTTAGCAAATTCTATAATGCCCATTTTGCAGTTTTTGCCGTGGCGCTAAGTCCCGAGCTGGGTGCTTTTACCGTTGGTAACGGCGTACGCGTAATCGATAAAGCAGGCGAGATCGTCCGCAGCATCGAGCTGGACAACGACATCATCAACTATCTGCTTTTCGCAGGAGAGTATCTCGTGCTGTCTCTTATACACATCTCCGAGCCCACGAGACTACGCTGCATCTCGT
>UQCL01000082.1 GCA_900539505.1 uncultured Campylobacter sp.
GAATTTTAAAATTCCAAAATCCTATAATTTCAAAATTCTAAAATTCCCGCCCTAAAATTTCTTATAAATCAAATTTATCAAAATCATCGACGCTAGCGCCTCTATGAGCGAGGCGATGATCATCGCGAAGTATATCTCTTGCGAGATCGCGGCGGTGGAGTAAAAGAGCGTCGCCGTAGCGATCACTAGCGTCAGAGGCATAGATAGCGATAGAGCGAAAAGCGCCGCGCCTTTGCGCCCTAAGGTGCTTAAAAACGTAGCGCTCGCAAGCAGTCTGATACCGAACATCAGCGCCGCTAGGCTTACGGCAAAGCTCATCACTCCGGGCATAAGGAGCGCCTCAAGCTTGATCACGGCTCCGGTGTGTATGAAAAATATCGGCACCAAAAAGCCGAAGCCGAATGAAGATAGCTTCTCGATGAGGTCGTCCTTGTGCGAGAAAAAGGTCGGCAGAAAGGTACCTGCGATGAAGGCGCCGATGACGACCTCAAGCCCTAAAAGCATCACTCCCGCGCAGATGAGGCAAAACAGCGCCATCGCAAATCGCACGTCCTTTTCGTTTTTGTCGTATTTGGGCATGATGACCGTTTTTAGCGCGGGGAACCACCAAAATAGAATTTCAAGCCCTTTAAAAACCGCTAGCGCGGCGACCGAAAAGCCCAAAAGCGCGCCGATGTGAAGCGCCATCTCCACGCCGAAGCCGTTTTTAAGGTAGATGCCGCCCACCGTGAGGGCGGCGATGCTGATGAGCTCGCCGATCACGCCCGCGGGCATCGCGAGATTGAGCCACGCTTGGTCCTTGCCGTATTCCTTATACAGCGCCGAAAGCAGCCCGACGCTCATCAGAGGCGCTGCGATGATAAGCATCTGCGGCAGTTCAAACATCCAAACCGCAAGCGCGCTTAGGATATAAAGCAGCGCCAAAAAGATTAGGATTAGCCGCAAAATTTTGCGCGGCATCGCAAGCAGCGCGCGGAAATCTACCTCGCAGCCCGCCAAAAACATAAGGTAACAAAAGCCGATCTGCGCGGCTAGATCGAAGGTCGCGCTTGGCGGCAAAAGCCCTAAATTTGCGGCTATTATGCCAAGCATGATCTCCATAGGCGAGAGCGGAATTCGTGCAAGGCTAGCCAAAAAGGGCGAAGCAAAGATCAAAAACGATAGCGCGATTAGGACGTAAATTTCATTCATACGCTTTGGCCTCGCATCCTTTTAGATTTTCTCCGCACTGCTTTAGAATTTTTTCGCATCCTTCTAGCATTTTCTCTGGCTGACCAGGGCTTTTTCGTATCATTTCAAAACTTCCTTTCGGTCGCTTCATAGTTCTTTGCGCTGCGAACGGAGACGAAATATGCGCAATTTTTGCTCTTGCACCACAACGCAGGTAAACCGAAAAGCCGCTTTTTGCGCCCGCAAATCTCGCCCGGATTTAGCACGAGCGCGCCGTAAATTTAAATTTTGCGCCGCTAAAGAGTTTTGATTCACTGCCGTGTAGCAATAACTCACCGCCGCACATTGCCGATACTCCACCGTAGCGTTTTTATCTATCGTCACGCCGCGATGACCTGCTGATACGTCATTTTTTGATAAGTTCCGCGACGACTTATTGATGAGCCGCTTCAATTCGCTGCTGCCGTATCGTTGGTAATCCATCGATGTGACGTAGCAATCCGCTACCGCAGTGAAAAAACGGACGCGATCGTAAATTTTAATGTATCCGAGTGGCGTTTCGCAGCCCTCTCTCGCGGAGTTTGGCGGTAGGACGAAATTTTGCGAGGAGACGGAGTTTTGCGAGGAGGTAAAATTCTGAGGCAGCACGGAATTTTGAAGTGAAGCGGATTTTGCGCTAGGCGCCGTGAGAATCGAACTTTTATATGTCGCCACAAAGTTTAAATCCTGCGTGGCTTGAGCTGCGGAATTAGAATTTTGAACGGAATTCCCGCTGAGATTTTGGATAGAATTCTTATCGCTGCGTAGCGCAGATTTTAGATTGGGTGCGGCGAAACTCGGAGAGAAATTTTTGCTCGAGATAAGAGCGCCTAAGATTTGATTAAGGATTGCAGGCGCAGAATTTTCGCTTTGGCTTCGGTCGGAATTTTTGCCGCAATAAAGGGTAAAATTTTGTGCGTCGTAGCTCGAGCTTATCGTAATAAAGCCTCGATACGCCGCCGTCAGGTAATTTTTATCTTCAGCCCCTAATTTTGTGACGGGGCTTTGATGTGCCACGCCGCTTGCGACTCGTATCGGTGTAGAATTTCGCGTAGCGCCCGAGTACGGGTTTATGTCTAAATCTGCGGCGGAGAAATTTGATTTAGAATTTCGGACGGAATTTTTGCCTTCGTCGTTTGCGTCCGAGCCTGAACTTACAGTCAAATTTAAGCTCACGCTCAGTGCGGTTAAATTTACCGCGCGATCCGCCGCTTTATAATTTGAGATTAAAATTTCTCTGCGATCCATCCTGCAGTTTGAGCCTAAATTCGTGCCGCGACTTACTTCGTCGCTAAAGCTAGAATTTTTGGCTAGGTCCGCGCCGAAATCCTTGCGAAAATTTGCCGCCCGATCCGCACCCGCATCTAAATCCGCGTCTAAATTTAGCCCGTCTGCTTCATTTTGCGCCGCGGGTTCTTCGTCAAAGAGATAAAACGGATGGTGCATTATTTTTAGTCGCAGCCCGGCAAACTCTGTGCAAAAGGGCTCATCGTGTAGGTTAAACTCATTTTTTAGCTCCGCAAGCGCCTCGTCGTTGTTCCCTAAAACCGCGAAGTAGGGCTTGCCGCTTTGCCGCAAAAGCCGCAGCGTCTCGCTCTCGACGATGCCCTCTGCATGCACGAGTAGGTCCGCTCCTCGCACAAGCAGCCACTCTATGGCGCTGGCAGTGACCTTTGTTTCGCGATGAGAGTCCGAAATGACGCCTATTATCAATCGATCTCTTCTTTAAGCTTGCACTGCGGGCACTCGGCGAAGTTGCCTTTTTTCAGCTCTTTGCGGAGCATGTATGAGTTGCCGCACTGCGGGCACGCGCGCGCAATGGGCGCGTAGTTGCTCACAAAGCCGCATTTAGGGTAGTTCGTGCAGCCGTAAAATTTGCCGCGTCTGGAGAAGCGCTCGACGATCTCGCCCGTGCCGCAGCTCGGGCACTTAACGCCCGTGGAGAGCAGCGGTTTTTTCTCCTTCGCCGTGCCCTCGATTTTGCGCGAGTATTTGCATTTCGGATAGCCCTCGCAAGCGATAAACTCGCCGTATCTGCCCTTGCGCTTGATCAAATTTTTACCGCACTGCGGGCATTTCTCATCTAGCACTTCGGGCGCCGCCTTCTCCTCGCTTGCCCCCTCGGCGCTGGCGTCCGCATTGCGCGAGTATTTGCATTTCGGATAGTTCGAGCAAGCGATGAACTCGCCGAATCTGCCCTGCCTCTTAAGTAGCTCGCCGCCGCAGTTCGGGCATGCTTCGCCGATCTTTTCGGCTAGCTTTTGGCTTGCGATCGACGTTTTTCCTTTGGCGATCTCGTCCATAAAAGGGTAGTAGAAATCCGCTAAAATTTGCTGCCAGTCCGCTTTGTTTTCGGCGATGTCGTCGAGCTTTTCTTCCATTTTGGAGGTAAACTCGCTATCGACGATATTTTTAAAATTTTGCTCCAGCATCTCGGTGATCTTAAAGGCGATCTCGCTCGGCACCAGGTGCTTTTGTTCGATATTTACGTAGTTGCGCGCAGTAAGCAGCGAGATGGTAGGCGCATAGGTCGAGGGCCTGCCGATGCCGAGGCTTTCGAGCTTTTTGATGAGGCTCGCTTCCGAATAGCGCGCCGGCGGCTCAGTAAAGTGCTGCTGCGAGCTTAGGCTTTGTAGGCTCATCGCGTCGCCCGCGCTAAGGCTTGGTAAAATTTTATCTTTATCTAGATCGCCGTAAGCCTTGTAAAAACCGTCAAATTCCACCTTGCGTCCGTTGATCTTAAACGCGCCCGCTTCGCCGCGTACGATGATCGTTTGGATCTGCGAGACGCTAGGGCTCATCTGCGAGGCTACGAAGCGGTTGTAGATGAGCGCGTAAAGGCGGTATTCGTCGCGAGGCAGGATTTTTTGCGCGAGCTCGGGTGTAAGCTTTAGATCGGTAGGCCGTATTGCTTCGTGCGCTTCCTGCGCGCCTTTGCTTTTCGTAGCGTATAAATTCGCGCTTTTGGGCAGATATTTTTCGCCGAAGCGCTCGCCGATTAGCTCGCGAGCCGCCGCGATCGCTTCTTTAGCGATATTTAGCGAGTCGGTTCGCATGTATGTGATCGCACCACCGTTTTTGGTATTAACGCCCTCGTAAAGGCTCTGCGCGAGGCTCATCGTCTTACGCGGATTAAAGCCCAGAGCCGTGCTCGCCGCTTGCTGTAGCGTCGAGGTCATAAACGGCGGGTAGGGGTTCGTCTTACGTGATTTGCTCTCGATGCTTTCTACGCTAAATTTGTCTTTTTGCAGCGCCGTTACGATCTCGCTAGCTTGTGCCGCGTTTTTGATCGAGAGTTTTTCCATCTTTTTGCCGCGAAATTCTACGAGCTCGGCTTCCAAGTCCTTTTTAAAAACCGCGTCGATGCTGTGGAATTCTACCGGCTTGAAATTTAAAATTTCGCGTTCGCGATCGACGACGATCTTAAGCGCGGCACTTTGGACACGACCCGCGCTTAAGCCGCGCTGGATCTTTAAATTTAAAAGCGGACTTAGCTTGTAGCCCACGATGCGATCGAGCAGGCGGCGCGCTTGTTGGGCGTTTACGCTTGCGATATTCAGCTTGCGCGGCGAGCTTAGCGCGTTTGAGATCGCACTTTTGGTGATCTCGTGAAATACGATGCGCGGCAGCTCCTGCGCCTGCTTGCCGATCGAAGCGGCGATATGATAGGCGATCGCCTCGCCCTCGCGGTCCTCGTCCGTCGCGAGATAAATTTGATCCGCCTTTTTGGCGAGCGTCTTTATCTGCTTTACGATCTGATCGTGATCGGCGCTGATTTCGTATTCGGGCTCGAAACTTTTATCTTTGATTTTGATGCCGAATTTTTTCTGCGGCAGATCGCGGATGTGTCCTTTAGACGCGATGACGTCGTAATCGTCGCCTAAAAATTTTTTGATCGTTTTGGCTTTTGCCGGGGATTCTACGATGATTAAATTTTTCATTGTTTAATCCTTTAGAATTCTAGGCAGCGTGATGCCTTTTTGGCTTTGGTATTTGCCCTTTTTGTCGCAGTAGCTCACCTCGCACGGCTCATCTCCTTGCAGAAACAAAACCTGCGCGATGCCTTCGTTTGCGTAAATTTTTGCAGGCAGCGGCGTGGTGTTGGAGATTTCAATCGTGATGTGCCCCTCAAAACCCGGCTCAAAGGGCGTTACGTTTACGATGATGCCGCAGCGCGCGTAGGTGCTTTTGCCCAGGCAGATCGCAAGCACGTCGCGCGGCATTTTGAAGTATTCGATAGTGCGAGCTAGCGCGAAGGAGTTCGGCGGCACGATGCAGACGTCGCCCTCAAAATCCACGACGTTTTTTGCGTCGAAATTTTTAGGATCGACGACCGTTCCGCCGACGTTTGTAAAAATTTTAAATTCGCGCGCTACGCGTATGTCGTATCCATAGCTCGAAAGCCCGTAGCTAACGACGCCGCGGCCGATATTTTCCTCGCAAAAGGGCGCTATCATATCGTGCTGCTGCGACATCTGTCTGATCCATTTATCGCTTTTCAGTCCCATAAAATTTCCTTAAAATAATCAAAATTTTTCGCGCATTATAGCAGCAAAATAAAATATAATAAAAATTTTATGCTAGAATTTTGCTTAAA
>UQCL01000083.1 GCA_900539505.1 uncultured Campylobacter sp.
CGGCAGCGTCAGATGTGTATAAGAGACAGATATGATGGCGGCGAAAGAGGAGCTAAAGCGCGCGCTGGCGGAGGATTTCAACGCGACGATAGATGAAATTTCGAGTGAAATTTTAAATTTAGACGGGAAGTAGGGCAGCGGATTATACCCGCGCAACTTAGACCCGTTGCGAGCGAAATTTTACGGCGGATTGCGGAATTTACGTGCGCAGCGTACGGCGAAATTTTAAAATTTCATCCATGCGCACAGGCGGCGGGCGGGATTATGGCGCACTTATTGCACTATCGCGCCTCTTAAATTTTTTAAGAGCCAGCTAAAAATTTTTATATATAATCGCCGCTTAAAATAAGGAGTGCTAATGAAAAAATTCTATCTTAAAATTTCGTTATTTGCGTTTATAACGGCATTTGCGGCGATTCCTGCTGCGGCACAACCGCCTTTGGTAAGCTTAATAGAATTAGAGAATTTTAAAAATGAAGAGCAAAGGACGCTTTTTAAATCCTGCGATTACGGTGACGGAAAATACGGTTCGTGTAATAAACTCGTTGAAATTTTATCTAAAGAGTGCGACGACGATAGGCGTTATTTAAGTTGCGAATTAAATGCGCTTCTTTTATTGACATTAAATAGAGACGAAGAAGCTATAAATTATCTTGTTAAAAGTTGCGATGCAAATTTAATGACGAGTTGTTTATGCCTTAATTGGGAAGATCTGTATTTCACCGGAAATACGGATAGGGTTTTAAAGAGCTTTAAAAAAATATGTAGTATGGATTCGGAATCTGCACATGAGTATTGCGGATTTTACGATGAACTTAAAATTTGTATGGAAGATAAAGAGTGCAATCCAAGAGGAAAAATGAAAGAAATTTATAATAAACTATATGGGGAGTTGAAATGACAAGGCTATGCTTTATATTTTATTCTATGATATTTTTAGTTTCTGTCGCAATGGCTGGCAAGCCTACGGCTGAAGAGGAAAATCTTTACAACGAATGCGATAAAGGAAACGGCAAATATAGTTCGTGTACTAAACTAATAGAAATTTTATCTAAAAAATGCGATGGCGGAGATATGATCGGATGCTCGGATCTTGGTTCTATATTGGGTATTGAACTCGGTATGCGCGAAGCGGCTTTTGTGCCTTTAGAAAAATCTTGCAAGGCGGGTATTGCAGCCTCTTGTTTTAACCTCGGAATTCATGATATAGGTTTAAGAGGCAACATTAAAAAGGCTGTTATAAACTACACTATAGCTTGCGAAAAGTATTCAGAGCGCTTGGAAGAAGAAAGAATATTTAAACTAAAGTCTTGTGCGCTAAAGACGGCTTTAGAAAACTGCTTACGAGATGAGGAGGAACACGATCCTGTAAAGTGTGCGATAGAAGCATTTGAAGAAATAACTGATAAATACAACGCAAATTCAACAAAGGAGTAAAAGATGGCAAATCCGAAGAGGGGCAAAGAGCGATAATGAAAGAATTTTATCCCGCAATTTTGGCACTTTTAATAACGCAAGCTGTGGCAGAGCGTAATCAAAGCGCAGCCGCTAGCAAAAGATAAAATTTACGTCGCTTTCTGATTCAAATTTATATCGTTTAGAGCGGCTGAAATGAAAGCGCTATTTTTAACTCGCAATAAAACAAGCGTGCAAATGGGTGCTCGATATGAGCGAGAAGGAGGAAGAGTAAATTTTATATTTGAGGCGGTATTTAAAGCTGGGCCGCAAAAACGGCAATACGCAAATGTGCAAGGATTTAGGAAAAATAGGGAATTAGAGCAGAAATTTAAATACTAAATTGCCCCACTTGCAAGCTCATGAAATTCGGACTTTAAAATTTAATCTTAATTGGGCTATAATCTTAGAATTAATATTCAAAAAGGAGTTTTTATGCAAACACAAAATAATTTTATAAACCGCGAGCTAAGCTGGCTACGCTTCAATACACGCGTGCTAGAACAATGTAAAAAGGATATCCCGCTAATTGAAAAATTAAAATTTCTAGCGATTTACAGCACTAATTTAGACGAATTTTATATGATCCGCGTGGCGGGCTTGAAGCAGCTTTTTACCGCCGGCGTTATAACCAGCGGCGATGACGAGATGACGCCTCTTGAGCAGCTACGCGCGATCCGCTCCTATCTAAGAAACGAACAAACCGAGCTTGAGCAGCAGTATTTCGGCATCCAAAAGGAACTTTGCAAAAACGGGCTTTTTATCAAAAGCTACGACGAACTACCGCCCGAGCTAAAACCGGTGGCGGACGAGTTTTTCTTCTCGCAGATAATGCCCGTCATCGTCCCGATCGCAGTGGATGCGACCCATCCTTTCCCGCATCTAAACAATCTCAGCTTCTCCCTCGCAGTCAAGCTCTGCGACGAGGGCGCGCCCGAGTCGGTGCATTTCGGGATGATTAGAATTCCGCGCGTGATCCCGCGCTTCGTGCAGGTCGCGCAAAACACCTACGTGCCGATCGGCACTATCGTAAAGCGCCACGCGGAGGAGATTTTCCCGGGCTACAAGCTCATCAGCTCCGCAGCTTTCCGCGTCACGCGAAACGCCGACATCGTGATCGAGGAGGAGGAAGCGGACGATTTTATGATGATCCTGGAAGCGGGGCTTAAGCTGCGCCGTAAAGGGGCTTTCGTGCGGCTTCAGATCGAAAAAGACGCCGATGCCGAGCTTTTAGAATTTCTAAATTCCCATCTTAAAATTTTTTACAAAGATATATATGAATACGCCGTGCCGCTTACGCTGGACGGGCTTTGGGAGATCGCTTCCAATAAGGATTTTTCCTTTCTAGCTAACCCGCAATACCTGCCGAAGACTCTGCCCCCCTTTAACGAAAACACCTCCGTTATGAGCGCGATGGAGAAAGAGGATATCTTGTTAATTCATCCTTACGAGAGCTTCGATCCTGTCCAAAAACTCATCAAAGAAGCCGCCAAGGATCCAAAGGTCATCTCGATCCGCATGACGCTGTATCGCGTGGAGAAAAACTCGCCGATCGTCCAGAGCCTGATCGAGGCCGCAAGCGACGGCAAGCAGGTAACGGTGATGGTCGAGCTTAAGGCGAGGTTTGATGAGGAAAACAACCTGCACTGGGCGAAGGCGCTCGAAGACGCGGGCGCGCACGTGATCTACGGCATCACGGGCTTTAAAGTCCACGCCAAGGTAACGCAGATCATCAAAAAAGAGGACGGCAAGTTAAAATTTTATATCCACTTAGGCACGGGTAACTATAACGGCTCGAGCGCTAAAATTTACACCGACGTGAGCTTTTTTACCTGCGGCGACCGCTTCGATAAGGACACGACGAATTTCTTCCACATCCTCTCGGGCTACAACAAAAACCGCAAGCTAGGCAACCTCTCTATGTCGCCGATGCAGATCAAAGAGCGGCTCCTGGCGATGATAAAAAACGAGGAAAAGCAAGGCTCCGCCGGCAGGATCATCGCTAAGATGAACGCTCTTGTCGACGGCGATATGATCAAGGCGCTGTATAAAGCAAGTGCGGCGGGCGTAAAGATCGATCTCATCGTGCGCGGCATCTGCTGCTTGCGCCCGGCGCTTAAGGGCGTTAGCGAAAATATCCGCGTGATCTCGATCGTCGGCAAATACCTGGAGCACGCTAGAATTTTTTACTTCGCGCACGCCCAGCCCAGCCTATACATCGCGAGCGCGGATTGGATGCCGCGAAATTTAGAGCGCAGACTGGAGCTGATGAGCCCGATTTACAACGAAAATCTGCAAAACAAACTCAAAGAAATTTTAAAACTTCAGCTAAGCGACAACGAGCTTGCATTCGAGTTGCAAAGCAGCGGCGAATACCAAAAGATCGCGCCGAAAAAGGGCGAAGAGAGGATCGACGATCAGGAATTTTTAGAAGCTTATTTTAGTAAAATTTATAAAAATATCCGCAAACACGATGAAAGCGGCACTGCGCTAACTAAGCTTTTGAAAGAGAGTTAAGTGCGCGCCGGACTTGCGCGCTAGATCGCTTGGCATTAAGCTTGCGCGCTAAGCCCGCGCGCAGACCGAGATCATAAAATATTAGATGCAGAATTTTAAGCCGTGAATGCGCGAGTAGATTTACAGAAATTTCAAAGGGATTAAATGAAAAGATATCTTTATCTAGCCGTTATAGCTATGTTTTGCATGGGCGGAGTCTTTGAAGACGCGGACAAGCTCTATGAAAGCGGCGATTATTCTAAAGCGATAAAAATGTGGCAGCGCAGCTGCGACGGCAGAGATACGCGAAGCTGCTATAGGCTCGGGAACTTATATCGATTCGGCAGGAACGTCACTCAAAACTATCAAAAAGCGGCGGATTTTTATCAAAAAACCTGCGATGACGGAGATATGACCGGCTGCTATGAGCTTGCAGGACTATACTTTGAAGGCTATGGCGTTAGACAAGATTATCAAAAGGCGGCGAGCCTGCATCAAAAGGCTTGCGACGGCGGTAATATGTTTTCGTGCAATTTGCTTGTAATTTCATACGAATCCGGTATCGGCGCCCCAAGAGACAAGCATAAGGCTATGGTTTTGCGTCAAATGATTTGCGATAACGGTGATGCAGATATGTGCAATAACCTTGCATATTTATATAAAAACGGCGACAAGGTCAGACAGGACTTGCAAAAGGCGGAGATTCTATATAAAAAAGCGGCTGTTTTGTACCAAAAGAAGGCTCAAATAAATCAAAAGAAATGCGATGAAGGCGACTTATATGAGTGCCAGCGCCTAGCGGATCTATATATAGACGGCAAGGGCGTAGAGAAGGATTTCAAAAAGGCTGCGGATTTATACCAGAAGGCTTGTGATGGCGGCAAAGCGGCGGCGTGCTTGATTCTGGGAGACTTATACAAAGCAGGCAATTACCAAAAAGCAGAAAGCCTATATCAAAGCGGGCTAAATTTGCTTAAAAATACTTGCGAGAGCGGGGATGCAGACTCGTGTAGTTATCTCGGGGATTTATACAAAAATGGATGGCGCATTAAACAAGATAGATCCTTAGCAAAAGAATTTTACGGAAAAGCATGCGATTTAGCAGAACAGATCGGCTGCGACGAATACAAGCAATTAAACGAAGCAGAACTCATCGATGATAAGCACGGCATCGCACCGAGCGCGCCTTAATCCGTGAAGCTTGCATGCTTGCGCGCAAACAAGGCTACGCAATTAGCGAGCTATCAAATTTTTTAGAATTTTAAAATTCTAAATTTTATAAATTATCTTAGGCGCAGCTTCCTAGAAATACTAGTCTGCCACGATGCCAGCTATATACCTGTCTCTTATACACATCTCCGAGCCCACGAGACTACGCTGCATC
>UQCL01000084.1 GCA_900539505.1 uncultured Campylobacter sp.
AATAACAGCAAAGATACGAAGGAGTTCTATCATATTTTACTAAAGATGATAAGAGAGAATCCGCTTAACTTATCTTGAGCCAAATTTTAAAGATACTCCGAGCTACACAGCTGCAATAAGTAAATCGCCCGCACTTCGCCTAAATCTACTAAATTAGCGACCGAATTTAAGCCGCTTTTTGACTTGATGCTAGGTTTTGATACGAACTTAAAAGCGAAGCACTATTTCGTCTGATTATCCTCATTTTTTGGTGCGGCAGTGCTTGCATTTATCTCGCTGACTGCGCTATTTACGGGCTCAGGAACAGAGATTTTTTTCACCGAAGCAGTAAAATTCTGCTCGGCTTCAACGTCGCCCGTTTTTTCGATATATGTAAAATCGCCCATCTTCGTCCACGTTCTAGCTTTAGCTAAAAACGCCTTTTGGCTCTCCCAAATCTCTTTGAAATCGGGATTTTTCTCGCTTTCTTCGGCTAAAATTTCATCCGTCGCCTTGCGAAGCGCACGCATAATTTCAGGCGAAAAAGAGCGAATCTGAACGTTTGGATATTTCTTTTTGATCTCGTCCCAGATTATTACGTTTTTATAAAACGTTTCGTTTTCTGCGTATTCGCGGGCCTTTGCGATAGAGGCTTCCAGGATATTTTGCAAGTCTTTAGGAAGCTTCTGCCAAGTTTGTAGATTTATCACGATCTGCTGCTCGCTAGCGGGTTCTTGCCATCCCGTATAATAGTAATTTGCGACCTTGTGAAAGCCTAGAGGTATATCAAAGCTAGGACTTGCCCACTCTACCGCATCGATGGTGCCCATCTCTAGCGCCATATATAGCTCACCTACCGGTATCGTAGCGACTGCGACGCCAAGGCGGCTCATAACCTCCCCGCCAAAGCTTGGAATTCTAAATTTAAGCCCTTTTAGATCATCTAGCGTATTAATCTCTTTTTTAAACCAGCCCCCCATCTGCATGCCGCTATTTAGGATATTAAAGACCTTTAGATTGCTTTTAGCATAGAATTTATCCGCTAGCTCCTTGCCTCCGCCGAAGTAATACCAAGCGTGCTGTTCGTCTTTCGTCATACCAAAAGGCACCGTCGTAAACAGCATATTCGCACTATTTTTACCTTTATAATAGTAGCTCGCAGTATAGCCTAAATCGTATTGTCCGTTTTTAACCATATCATAGATCGCAAAAGGCGCTTTATGTTTGCTAGGCGCGTCGATGCTGATTTTTAGTCTACCATCAGACATACTATCTGCAAGATCTGCCATACGCTTGGCGACATCGCCTACGATAGGCATACTAAGCTCGTAAGTCTGAGCTAGCTTAAGGCGATAAACTTTCTTATCCGCGCCCCACAGCGACGTGGCTATAATCAAACTTAATCCGACAAGAATCGATTTTTTCATATACTACTCCCAAAATGAAATGGTGCGAATTTTATATAAAATCATCTAAATTCACGCTTTTATAACTAGCTTTTAAGCGAAATTTTCGCACAATTGCAGCCAAATTCGATAAGGAAAGGGCATGCAAGAAAAACATTACGAAGTAATAATCATAGGCGGCGGTATCACAGGCAGTGCGCTAGCATATGTATTGGCAGAATTTAGCGGGATCAAAAATATCGCTCTACTTGAAAAATACGAAGGGCTTGCGACGCTAAATTCTAAAGCCAGTGCAAATTCCCAGACGATTCATTGCGGCGAAATCGAGACCAACTACGACCTGCAAAAAGCAACCGAAGTCAAGCGCAAGGCGGATATGATCGTGAAATATTGCCAAAAGCACGGATATGAGAATAAATTTTTATTTCAAGGGCAGAAAATGGCTCTTGGCGTGGGCGAGAGTGAGGTAGAGCTAATTAAAGAGCGCTTTGAGAAATTTAAAGAGCTTTATCCGTATCTGCAGCTTTTCGACAAGGAAGAGCTCAAAAAAATCGAGCCCAAGCTAGTTTTTGACGGGCATGGCGAGGAGCGAGCGGAGGATATCGTAGCGATGGGCGTGCAATCGGGAGTTTACACGACGATCGATTACGGCGCGATGGCGAATTCCTTCGTGCAAAACGCTAAAAACGTGGAGGGCAAAACCTGCGATCTGTACCTAAATACCGAAGTGCAAAACATCACTAAAGTAGGCGATAAGTTCTATATCCGCACCGCAAATAGACTCTCGCTAAGTGCTGATTTCGTAGTCGTAGATGCGGGCGCACATTCGCTGTGGCTCGCGCACAAAATGGGGCTTGGGCAGGATCTTAGCACGATTTGCATCGCGGGCAGCTTTTATCTAACCAAGCAAAAACTTCTAAACGGCAAGGTTTACATGGTGCAAAACCCAAAGCTTCCATTTGCCGCGCTTCACGGCGATCCGGATTTGCTCGCAGGCGGCTGCACGAGATTTGGCCCTACCGCGCTTACGATGCCGAAGCTCGAGCGCTACAAGGGCTGTCGTTCGGTGCCGGAATTTTTTCAATCATTAAATTTTGACATGGACGTAGCCAAGGTTATTTGGCAAAATTTTGGCGATAGCGAGGTAAGGGACTTCTTAATCCGCAATATAGGCTTTGAGATACCGATTTTAGGTAAAAAGCTTTTCGTCAAAAATGCGCGCAAGATCATACCTAGCATCCGCGAGGAGGATATTTACTACGCCAAGGGCTTTGGCGGCGTGCGCCCGCAAGTAATCTCACACTCGCAAAAAAAGCTGCTTTTAGGCGAAGCTAGAATAGGCGAAAATCCAGGGATTATCTTTAATATGACCCCAAGCCCAGGCGCTACGAGCTGCTTAGGCAACGCACTTCGCGACGCAAAAAGTGCCTGTGAATATTTAGGAGCGAGCTTTGATGATGCAAAATTTGACGCGGAAATGATGCAATAAAGAGAAATTTTTAATTTTGCTCGGGCAAGAATTTTAAAATTTTACTTCGGCGAGGATTTTAGAATTTTGCTCGCGCTTCACATATATAGAGAGTTTTAAAATTTCATTCAAACGCGAATTTTTAGAATTTAACCTGCACTGAAAGCTATGAAATTTTAAAATTTCACCATGCCGTAGAATTCTAAAATTCTCGCGCACCATAAAATTTTAAAATTCCTTCGTCTAACGAATTTTAAATTTTAGAAATTTCAAAATTTTGCGCAAAATTTCGCCCAATGCGGCGATAAATTTTAAATTTAAAGGAGAAAAAATGTTTAAAAAAACCAAAATTTTAGCGACCATCGGACCTGCCAGCGACAGCGAAGAGATGATGTGCGCGATGGTAAAGGCGGGCTGCAACGCCTTTAGGATGAACTTCAGCCACGGCACGCACGAGTATCACGAGGCAAATTTAAACAAAATCCGCGCTGTAGAAAAGAGCCTGGGCGTGCGCGTAGGCGTCTTTCAGGATATCAGCGGTCCAAAGATCCGCGTCGGCAAACTCGAAGAAAATTTTAAACTAAAAACGGGCGATAAAATCACCTTCCTTCCTCGCGAAATCATCGGCAAAAAGACCGCAGAAGGCGAATACGAGCTATGTATCAACCACCCCGAAATTTTGCCGCTGATGAAGGCGGGCGAGTTCATCTACCTCTACGACGGCTCGATCCGCGCCAAAGTAGTCGCGGTAAGCGAGCAAGGCGTGCGAGCGGTGCTCGAAAACGACGGCTTTTTAAGTTCGAATAAGGGGGTGAACTTCCCAAATACCCGCCTAAATATCGACGTTATCACTCAAAAAGACCTCGCAGATCTGCGCTGGGGCGCGGCGCACGGCGTAAATTTCGTAGGTATCTCCTTCGTGCAGTCGCAAAACGACATCCTGCGCGTGCGCGAAATTTTAAACTCTCTGGGTTCAAAAGCTAAAATTTACGCCAAAATCGAGAAATTCGATGCGGTCGAAAATATTGAAAAGATCATCGAAGCAAGCGACGGCATAATGGTTGCGCGCGGAGATCTGGGCATCGAGATGCCGTTTTATGAGATCCCGCGCATCCAAAAGCGCATCATAGCGTTAGCCAACGCCCACTCAAAGCCCGTCATCACCGCCACGCAGATGATGCTTAGCATGACCGAGCACGAGCGCGCTACCAGAGCCGAGATCAGCGACGTCGCAAACGCCGTGCTCGACGGCACCGACGCCGTGATGCTAAGCGAGGAAAGCGCCATCGGCAAAAATCCCGCGGCCGTAGTCGCCGCGATGAGCGAGACGATCCGCGAGACCGAAAAGATCTATCCTTACGATAAATTTAACGATTACGATTTCTACGACGAGACCGATATGATCACTTCAAGCACCGCAGCGCTTGCCGCAAGACTGGGCGCGGGCGCGATACTTTCGATCACGGGCTCGGGACGCTCGGCGATCAAACTCGCACGCAACCGCGCCAAAATCGACATCATCGCAATCGCACACGACGAGCAGACCGCGCACGCGCTAAGTCTCGTGTGGGGCGTAAATCCAGCGATGGTCAGGGAAAAAACGAGTATCAACTCGCTGCTCGCACGTATCATAAGCGAGGCTCTGCAGCGCGGGCTCATCGAAGAGGACGGCACCTACGTGATGACGGCGGGCTTTCAAAGCGGCCACCCCGGTAGCACCGACTACATCCGTATCATCAAAAAAGATCAGATCGATTTCTACCGCGACGCGGCAGAAACGGGCTTTGAAAGTAAAATTTAAAGCGCAGCTAAAGGCAGTAAAGTCAGAGGCTGCAGCTAAATTTAATTTCGCTACGAGATTACAAGCAGCAACGTCGCGTTTATGTCGTGATAGAATTTGCTAAATTTAATTCCATTGCGAGATGACGGAGCAGTATTTTCTAGCAACTAAAACTTTGGTGGCGCTTTGGTGGCTTTTATTTCGCGCAGATCCAGGACGAGCGTGTGAACAGTTACGCCATTGATTTTAGAGCAACAGCTAGTAGATAGATATGTTTTATACAAGGATACGAGCGATTGCAAGAGCGACTACGACAAATAGTTTTTGTCGCTAGTTAACGATCAAAAGCGTGCAAAGTATAATCAGACGGTGTTTGTATGTGCATTCTCCGTGAACATTCGGGTGATTTAGACGCAAACTACGGTAATATAGAGTTCAAAAAGGTAGATAGCACTCTAGTCTCCATCAAGTGCTAGGTGCGCTTTATCTACAATAGTGAGTTTGGGTTCAACGATAAGATCGAGATCGGCATGCAAGAATTACATGCTATAATGTTGATAGAAGCAATAGAACCCAAACACATGCAAGTACTTAGTACACAAAAAGGACAAAATAGATGATGAATAAAGAAGTTTCCAACTTTTGTAGAGATATTATTTATCTACAAAAAAATCAAGATATAATAGAAATC
>UQCL01000085.1 GCA_900539505.1 uncultured Campylobacter sp.
CCACGCAGACGGCATAAATAAACCGAAGTTTGAAGTCTTTCAAAATTTCCCCTTAGAATTTTGCCCGCGACTATATCCAATCAGTACTTAATAAAATATAAATGTTAGATAGGCACGATAGGCAAAGCTGAGCGAAAAATGCGGTTAAGCCGGGTTTGAATGATGAAATCTTTCGAGTAAATTTGGCGAACGAATGTCGTCATAGACCATATTTGCGTAATCGTATCCCTATTTGCACGCTACGCTAGGCTCCATATCCGAAGCTCATTCGCCGTAAATTTACCGCAACATCTTTGCGCAAGCTCTTCTTTAAAGCGCAAACCTGAAAATCATCGTAGTGCTAATGAGCGGCAAGTCGCTACCGTATCACCAAAAGCGTATTTTGCGGATTTGTTCTCAAGCTGCTCGCGCGACTATGAAGTGCGCTTTGCGCCTATTTGCCGATAAAATTTTTCTGCAGCCACTCCATCGCTTTTTCTTCGCTTTCAAATCTGCCGCTTTTGGCGACTTGAAACTGCCCCTCGTAGAAGCGAATTCTGATACCGTCCTGGACGCTATCTACCTTGATGCGCGTGATCCTGTCTTTGTTTAGATAGGTTCGTTCGTTTAGCTTTACAAACATCGTTTCTCCTTTAAATTTAATGGTTTTTATCTTTTGCTTTGCTAGCGTCTTTCTCGCCCTCTTTTTTCAAAAATAGCTCCTTAAAGCGCTCGTTTGCGTAGTGTTCTATATCGCTTTGCAGCTGCTTATACGCGGCGATCAGCTCATAGGCGCGCGCATTTAGCGTCGTGCCTGCGGCATTGCCGCCGCCTTGCTTGGTGCTAAAGAGCTCCTCTTGCAGATTTTTTTGTAAAATTTGCAGATGGCTCCAGCATTTTTTGTAGTTCATCCCCAAAACCTCGGCGGCTTTAGAGATAGAGCCCGTTTGGGCGATCACGTCTAGCACTTCGGTTTTGCCCTTGCCGAAAATGAGCTCGCCCTGCGCATTTTCGATCCAAGTTTTTGTTTTTACTCTCATTCTTTTGCCTTTCTTTTCCTTAAAGCAGCCCAGCTGACAATATTTCACGTCTATGCCGTGCTCCTTAAGCGTAGAGCGCACTGTATCAAACCCCACTCCGCCGCTAGCTACGGCGCGGGCGTCGCGGCAAAAAATCCGCCTTTTCTCATCCAAAAGCGGATCTAGCTTTTGCAGCGCTTTTATGCTGCCTCCGCTACATTGCAGCTTACCGAACTGTCCGAGTTCGCAGCGATCTATCCGTATCCCTTCGCGTGCTGCGAGATCTCCTACGATGCTCGCGTCTACGCCTAATTTGGCGGCAATCTTAAACGCCGCGCCGCAATCGAGCTTGCCGCTTGGATTTAGTAAATTTAAAATCAGCCTTTTGATCTCGCTTGCTTTTTTATCGTCTATCTTGATATCTATCTCCATGCCGCCCTCTTAACTCAAAATTCTCTCTTCACCGCTATAAACGTTTAAATTTTCACCGCGCGCGAAGCCGCAAAGGGTAAGATCAAATTTACGCGCTATCACGACGCCCAGGCTCGTAGGAGCCGTACGCGAAACAAGCGCGCTAATGCCGCTCATCACGGCTTTGGCGACCATTTCGGAACTTAGCCTGCCACTTACCAAAAGAAGCGAGCCCTGCGTATCGCACCCCGCCAAGACCGCCTTGCCGACCGATTTATCGATGGTATTGTGCTGAGCGATATCCTCGCCGATAAAATACTCGCCGCCCGCGGTAAAGAGCTTTGCGGTATGCACGCAACCCGTCATCTCGTAAAGCTCGCACTGCGTGTAAAACTCGCTCATCAAATTTAAAATTTCATTCTTATGAAATTTAGCGTCCGAGCGGACTTTACGCGCCGCCATCGCTGCAGGATCGATATTTGCGGTAGAGCTGCGCCCGCAGCCGCTAATAATGACCTTTTCGGCATCGAAGCTATTTAGTCGCTTTTCGTTTATCTCGCCGCATACATTCACGCTAAGCCCGTCGGGCGCGAGCTCGATGCTTTTTATACGGCTTGGATCCGAGATCAAATTTTCGCTCAGCAAATATCCTACCGCAAGCGCCTTCTGATCGCTCGGAGTCGCCATCAGCGCGCCGAAACGCTTGTCGTTTAATAAAATTTCAAGCTTGATCTCGCGAACCAAGATATCGCTTACGATCCTTCTTTCATCCCCTTTAAATTTAACTATCTCCGCCCTATAAATCGGCTCCATAGACCTTCCTTGTTTGAATTTGCTCGTATCGTAGTGAAATTTTGCTTAAATAGCCTTAATTCGCCGAAGTAAAGCCGTAGTACTGAAGCAGCGTGCGCAAATTTAAATCGCTCGCATTTTTGAATTTAAAAAATCGCGTGGAAAATTCCACGAGCCGCTCGCACTGTGAGCACAAGCGGCCATGAAACGCCCGCAGAGATGAAATTTAATCAAATTTTGCCGTAGCTGCGACTAAATTTCATCTTTGCAAAGCGGGCGGAGCTTGCCGCCCAAACTACCTATGCACTGGCGATAAATAAGGTTTCTCGGAGTGCATCGACATCTCGTTTTGTCTTCTGAACTCGATAAACTCGCTCTCGCTAAGCTTTCTGATATTTGCGATCGTCATTTTTAGCGGCGGGATACCTGATAGCGGATCTAGATCGCCCGCATGCACGAGCTCGTTGCCGTCGGCCTCGCTGTAATGGAAGGTCGTAAATATCGTGCCTTCTTTCAAATCCGGATTTATGCGAAGCTTCGCGGCGATCTGACCGCGCTTATTTTTGACGAGCGCATAGCAGCCTTCGGTAAGCTCGCGTTCGCGTGCGATGTCCGGGCTTACCTCGATGAGCGCGCCTTCTGCGCCCGCGCCGTACTCTAGCGCGCGACACTCTCTCGTCATCGTGCCCGTATGGTAGTGATAAACCTTACGCCCGGTCGTAAATAAGCACGGATAAATTTCATCCGGTATTTCGCTAAGCGCGCCGCTTCCCACCGGATAATCATCAGGGATTTTCATCTTGGCTCTGAAATCCGCCTCCGCTTTAGCGCGCTCCTCTTTATCATCCACGTAAAGCACCGGCACCATTCTAAATTTACCATCAGGCAGCATCGATTTATGATCTGCATAAAGCACCGGTGTGCCCGGATGATCTTCATCAGGACATGGCCAGCTGATGCCGCCTAGCTTATCTAGCCTATAGTAGCTAATACCGCCGAAAAATTTAGGCATTAATGCACGCACTTCGTTCCAAATTTCTTCTGCGCTTAAAAAATCAAACCCTTCAAGTCCCATTCTTTGTGCGATATTGCAAACGACCTTCCAATCAGGCTCTACGCCGGGAGCCGGCTCGCTTGCCTTGCGCGTGCGCTGGACGCGGCGGGAAGTGTTTAAAAAGGTGCCGTCCTTCTCGCCCCAGCCGGCAGCAGGTAGTACGACGTCGGCCTTCTGTGCGCTCTCGGTAAAGAAAAGATCCTGCACGATAAAGCAATCCAAATGGTGCGTTGCATGCACGAAGTGCTCCGTCCAAGGATCGCTCATTACAGGGTTTTCGCCGTAAACGTAGAGCAGCTTCAGCTCGCCGCTATCCATCTTATCGGGGGCAATCGTAAGTTTAAAGCCTGGAGTTGGATTTAGCTCGAAGTGCCATACTCTGCGCGCCTGCTCCTGAGCGTAAGCGGAATTTACCGCACCTGCCGGGATGACGTTAGGTAGCGCGCCCATATCGCATGCGCCCTGGACGTTGTTTTGACCGCGCAAAGGATTTACGCCTGCGCCTCGTTTGCCTAAATTTCCAGTCAAAATGGCTAAATTTGAAAGCGAAAAGACGTTTGAGGTGCCGTCGCTAAACTGTGTGATACCCATCGTGTAGCAGATCGCCGCTGCGCCTGCTTTAGCATACATTCTAGCAGCTTCGATTACGAGCTCTTTTTTCACGCCGGTCTCGCGCTCGAAGCGCTCAGGAGTAAAGTCCTTAACCGCTTCTTTTAAATACTCGTAGCCGTGAGCGTAGTTTTTGATAAACTCGTCATCTTGCAAATTTTCGGCAATGATAACATTCATAATGGTATTTAGCGTCTTAATGTTCGCACCCACCGGGATTTGCAAATAGATATCGGCTTTTTTCGCCATATCTGTGCGCTTCGGATCTACGACGATCATCTTGGCGCCGCGCTGAAGCCCGCGCTGCATCTGCATAGCGATGATCGGGTGACACTCGCTCGTGTTTGTGCCGATGAGTAAAAATACGTCCGTATCGGTAGCGAATTCTACCAAATCGTTCGTCATCGTTCCGTTTCCTAGCGTGTTGGCAAGACCTGCCACTGTAGGAGCGTGTCAAAGACGGGCGCAGTGATCGACGTTATTGCTGCCCTGAGCGCGGAAAAATTTCTGAAAAACGTAGTTGTCTTCGTTATTTGAGCGCGCCGAGCTAAAACCCATTATTGAGCTTGGGCCATATTTAGCGACGGTCTCTTTAAATTTAGTCGCTACAAAATCGTAAGCCTCTTCAAAGCTTACCTCCTCAAGCTTACCGCTTCTATCGAATACTCCGTTTTTCTTACGGATCATAGGTTTGGCAAGGCGTTTCGGAGAGTTTACGAACTCCCAGCCGAACATACCTTTTAAGCATAGCTCGCCGTCATTTACGTGGTGGGCCTGCGTAGGGCGCGCGTTTACGATCCTGCCGTCTTTTACGATAAGATCGATACCACAGCCGGTGCCGCAGTAAGGACAAGTCGTTTTGACAATCTTTTCTCTGGACTGCATAATATTCCTTTCAAGAATTTTGGTTTGCACGGCTATTATACTTTCTAGATTATAAAAGAATTTTTAAATTAGTGAATTTTTT
>UQCL01000086.1 GCA_900539505.1 uncultured Campylobacter sp.
AGCGTCAGATGTGTATAAGAGACAGAATTTATTGTGCCCTAAAAAATATGTAAATATCCAAAAATACTTAATTTGATCAAACGGAATATCTCTTTGCCAGAAAAAATATTTCACGACTATGCGATCATCGTAGCACGCAATAAATTTAAAGCAATTCGGGATAATCTCTGCGTAAAAAAGCCCGATTAGCATCACCCAGCCTACGATAGGAGCATAAGGCTTGTCGAGCATTATAAAAACAATGGCGATATAAAATTGCAAAATTTTAACTACCGCATAAAAAGGCCCGTAAAAACGCCTAGCCCTTTTTACGATTAGCAGCAGCTCGTCCGGTTTCGTATCGTTCATTTGGAATTCCTTGATTTTCCAAATTTAATAAACAAATATTTTTAATATTAATGCAAAAAGTCCCAAATAAATGCAAAAATAGGCAATAAATGAGATTACGCAATAAAATACGCCTATAAATTTGTGTGCAAAACCTAAATTTTCTTTGGTTTCTTTCACAGACTCAATCAATACATTAAAATCAAAAAAATGCTTTATATAATTACCCTTTACATAAACGCTATTGAGCAGAATCACGCCAAGTAGCAGAAATATAAGCCAGCCTCTAGCTAGGTCATAACAAATACCCATTTGCCCTCCATTTATATAAAATATTCAGGCGAATTTTAACTTTGCTACGCTTACGCAGCGTTTAAATTTAATCTCGCTGCGGCTACGCTAAATTTTAAAATTTCAAGCTTGCCATTTTAAAAAACACGTTATCTGCGCGAGTGCGCGCAGGCGCATGCAAAAAACAGCCTCGGGCGCTGTTTTATCGCAGGCTTCCGTTCGCATTGGGTCGCGCCAAAGCCCCAAAACTCATGCGATTGCCGATTTTGTTATCGAACCGCACCGAAGCCTGAACCCAAACTCGCGCGGCGAAAATCTAAATTTACGCTATAATCTTGCAAAGCGAGGCGTAGAACTCCTGCTGCGCGTGCGCGACGAAATTTAAAACAAAGGCCTGCAAATTCGGGCCTCTTAGCTTTCGCGCGGCTGCGGCGTAACGCTAAATTTAACGGAGGGCGCATGGATAAGGAGCGGTATATTTTTGAGAAATTTAGATCGAAGCTTAACGGCGATGATTGCGCCGTGATCGGCGAGCGAGCGTATTGCAAGGACCTTTTCGTCGAGGGCGTGCACTTTCGCCGCGGCTGGCTGAGCCTGCGCGAGATCGGCGCAAAGGCGATGCTCGTAAATATCTCGGATATGATCGCGACGAACGCGCGCGCCAAATACGCCCTGCTGGGGCTTGCGCTGCCGCGCGAGATCGGCACGCGCGAGATCGACGAGCTGTGCGCGGGCGTGAGCGAGACGGCGCGGGAGTGGGGCATACGGATCATCGGCGGCGACACGATCGGCTCGGATCGCATCGCACTTAGCGTGAGCCTGATCGGCAAGTGCAAGCACCCCGTGTTTCGCAGCGGCGCGCGCGTGGGCGATCTCATCGCGCATACGGGCGAGCTAGGCAGCGTCGGGCGCGATCTGGCGGTGCTTTTAAGAGGTGAAATTTCGCCCGCTAGCTCGCAGACGCAAAACCGAAACGATAAAATTTCGCCGCTGCAAGGCCCAAGCACCGCGCCGCAGGGTCTAAACGCCGAGACTTCGACGGCACAAAATTTTGGCGATGAGGTGCGAAGCCCGGACGATAAAATTTCACCTACGCACGCTAAACTGCAGAGCCTGGGCGCTGAAACTTCGGCAATGCAAATTTTGGACCTTGAGCCGCAAAGTCTGGACGATAAAATTTTGCCTGCGCGCGCCGAGCCGCAGAGCCTGGACGCTGAAACTTCGGCGCAAAATTCCGTGTCGCGGAGCAGAGACGATTGCAAGAGCCCTACGTCGCAAAGCCCAGCATGTGAAAATTCCGCGCCGCAAAGCCAGGCATACGAAGGCTCAGTATTTGATCTGCGCGAGGATCTACGCGCAAAAATTTCAAAAAATTCGCGCTTCGTCAGGCCCGTCTTGCACGATAAGTTTTTTTACAAGGCGGCGAAGCTCATCAGCGCGGCGATGGACATTAGCGACGGGCTCGCGCAGGATTTGCCCCGCCTGCTGGAGGCTAGCGGCGTGGGTGCTCGCTGGATCGCCCGCCCTAGCGAGGCTGCGTTGCAAAGCGGCGAGGAGTACGAGATTTTGTTCAGCTTCGCGCCGAAATTTTTGCCCAAAATCTACGCAATTGCCGCTAAGGCGGGCGTCGCGATCAATATTATCGCCGAGGTTTGCCCGCGCACGCCACAAAGCTCGATGGAATTTCACGGCAGCTCACACCACTTCGCGCCTTGAAATTTTGCCGAGCTCGCTTTAAATTTTTAAGGCGCGCGGCATGGAATTTCAAATTTTGCGGAGCCACGGAATTTTGTGGAGGGACAGAATTTCGTGAAGCCGAGGAATTTGAAATTTGAAATTTCGCCCCTTCACGTAGCCTACACGCAAGCTCGCTATCATACCGCTACACAATTTACAAAGGAGCCGTATGAGGGAGATCGTAAAAAAATTTGTCGCAGGCGACGCGGATATTATATTCGCTAGACTTTCCGTTATCATCGTGCTTGCCGTGATGGGCAACTACAAGTGGTTTGAGTTCGAGGTGGAGGCTTTAAAGCCGCTCTTTTCGCAGACGTGGCTTTCGTTTTTGCCGTCAGCGCTTGGGGATGCCGGCGCGAGCTATTTTTTGGGCGTGGTGGAGACCGTGGGCTATCTCTCGCTCATCGCGGGCTTTTTCAAGCCGAAGGCGGGCATCGTGGGCGATCTCATCGTGGTCGTCATGGCGCTGAGCACGCTCAGCCTACTGCCGCAGCTAGGTAAGATCGACGGCTTTATCTTTAAAGACCTTTTCTTGCTAGGCCTTGGCTTGGTGCTGCTAAAATACGACCTGGCGCGCCTTTGCCGCGGAGAAAAAAGCTGCGATTGAGCCGTCAAAACATATTGGCGTCGGTTCCGACGCAACACTAAATGATCGCGCACGGCGAGTTTGAGGCGTTTTGATTTGAGGCCTGCTTTGCCGGCGGGTGCGTGCTTGAGCTTGCTTGCATAGTGCCGTTTAAAATACGGCCGCGCGCTAAAATTTTATGACGCGCGGTTGAAATTTATCGAGCTGCAGTAATTAAATTTTGCCAACGCTCAAACTCAAATTTATCAAATTTAAATCGATCCATCAGATTGTGCCACAAATTGAGTCGCGTCAAATTTGACGGCGAAAGCTTAATCCTAAGCTCAAAGCATTAGATTTAGATCCAGCCGAATTCGCATTTGATTAAGCGAAACGAAAAGAGCAAAGTTATATCATTTCTTAAAATTCTGCAATTTTTTCGAAAGGATGAGATATGAAGCACTTTTCACTCTCAAAGGCCGTTTTTATGGCGGCGAGTTTGGCCCTACTCGGGCTAACGGTTGCGAATGCGCAGGAGAAATTTTCCCCCGTCATCGTCATTCACGGCGGTACCAGCGGACTTGATCTAACTAAAGAGGAATTTAAAATCCGCGAAGAGCCGATGAATCGGGCGCTTTTGGCGGGTCAAGCCGTACTTGAGAAGGGCGGTAGCGCGATGGATGCGGTAACTGCGGCAATAATGGTGCTTGAGGACGATCCGAATTTTAACGCGGGCAAGGGCGCGGTATTTACCGCCGACGGATTTAACGAGCTTGACGCCTCGATCATGGACGGCTCGACTAAAAAAGCGGGCGCGGTCGCTATGGCGCGGCATATCAAAAACCCGATCCTAGGCGCCAGGCTCGTGATGGATAAGACGTGGCATACGCTGGTTGCGGGCGAGGGAGCCGACAAGCTAGCCAAAGAAAACGGCCTAGAGATGGTCGATCAGAAGTATTTTTTCACGCAGTTTAGATACGACGCGCTGCAAAAAGCTAAAGAGAAGCAAAAGCTGCTACTTGATAGCGAAAAAGCGAAAAAGACGTCGCTAAATTTACACGAGCGCCCGTATCTTGGCACCGTGGGCGCGATCGCGCTGGATAAAAACGGCAACCTAGCCGCAGCGACCAGCACGGGCGGCATGACAAACAAAATGACCGGCCGCATCGGCGATAGCCCGATAATAGGCTCCGGAACCTACGCCGACAACGACTCGGTGGCGGTTTCTTGCACCGGCACGGGCGACATCTACATGCGCGTAAACGCCGCACACGAGGTCTCGGCTCTGTATAAATATAAAACACAAGACGTGCAAAAAGCCGCCGAAGATGCAGTAGCTCAGGTCAAAGCTCTAGGCGGCAGCGGCGGCATCATCTCGATCGACAAGCACGGACACACGGGCTTTGCATGGACGAAAGATAAGCTCGGCATGTATCACGGCGAAGCAAGGCTCGGAGACAAACCGATCGTTTACTGGCCGCTTGGCGAGAAATAAGCGTAAATTTAGCCCCTTTGCGGGGCTAAATTTAAATCAAAGAGCGAGGATAAATACGCTTTTTTCGCACGTCTATTAAATTTGGCGCCTTCGTCGATCAAGCGCTTCGGCGAGGCAAATTCGGTCAAATTTTAATTTCAACACCTCGGCAAAGCGCAAATTTTCTATTTATTTAAAATTTTTGAGCCTAACATATATATCACTATCTCTCTTCTCGCATTCAAAAAGATCTGAATATTGCTTAATAAAATCGCTAAATTTTTTATAGTTAAAGTCCTTATATTTAAAAATTTCTTTTATTTGACTATTTAGACTAGCACAAGAGATCATTTTGTTATCATTTTGTGTATAAATTTCTTT
>UQCL01000087.1 GCA_900539505.1 uncultured Campylobacter sp.
CGAGATGCAGCGTAGTCTCGTGGGCTCGGAGATGTGTATAAGAGACAGATAGAGGCTATAAAGGGCGTAAGCGAGGCGATGATGATCTATTCTTACTCCGATCTGGACGCAGACATCGCCGCGGCAAACTCCGACAACGGCGAGCAGATAATGCGCGAGTTGGACGAAAAAGACCCGAGCCAGATCAAATACGGCGGCAAAGTGCGAGTCTAAACCGCCGCCGCAAATTTTAAAATTTAAAATTTTACTACCGAATGCAAATTTTAAAATTTAAAATTTTACCGCTAAATTTAACCGCGCAAACAAGCTTGGAATTTTTACAGCAAGTCGTTTGCTGCAAGCACTGCGGATTATGGGCTCGTTAAGCTTGCATTGGATAATATAGCGCAATCTGTCCGAAGGAGTAAGCTTGCGTCTAAAATACTTTTATATAATAGTTTTTCTAATATGGCTTTGCATATTTATCGCCTTGCTGCCCGCTCATAAAATTTCAGCGATCTTAGAAGCGATTGATTTTAGAGATAAAAACCTGACGCAAAGAGAGCTCGTAGAGCTAAATTTAAAAGATTATCTAAAAAAACTTTACTACTTAGATAATTATCCGCGAAGGGATTTCGGCAAGATGGCGGATATTCACTTTGACAAAAACGGCTATGAGAGAGTAAGATTTTCATGGTGTAACGGCGATAAATATCCCGATGATAGATGCGAATTTTGGAAGCTGGATAAAAGACTAAATTTTGATTATCTAATGGATCTGGGCTCTAAAATTTGCAAAGACGGCGAACCTATACGAAACGCCGAAGAGATCGTAGAAAACGACGAGGTTTTAAAGCTACGCCTCTTTTATCCTTGGGAGCAAGAGCATTTGATTGACGAAGATGGAAATTTTATAGAGAATTTTATATATATGAGGTTTGGAGATGGCGCCAACCACTCATTCGACCTATTTACTGATTTTGTATTTATAAGTAAAAATGGCATACAATTACCAATTATGTACGAAACAAAAACTAAAAAATTTGACATAATTACTCCAGAAAACAGATGTTATAGGTGGCTTTTAAACTCTATATTTAGTGATGTATTTTATCAACAAAAAAAGAGCATATACCCGTTTTGCTATAACTATAAAAAGATAATTGATGAAAAAATGGATTGCGATAGAGAATATATATTTTCTTTCATTTCAATATACGACAAGGGGAACAATCTCGATTATAAAACGATATTTTATATTAAAAATTTATACTATGATAAACATGAGACGGACATACTTTTCAATCAATACCAAAATTTAAAGAATCAAAAGAATAAGATAAATTTTAACTCGCAAGGAGAAGGCGACGAAAGTGGGTATTGAGTTGCTAGGCATTGCTTGCTAGAGCTGAAGTTAAAATTCCTTCCTTTATATCCACTGCTTTAAATTTAGACTCTAATCTATAAAATTCCAGCGCGCCGCGCGGTGTAGCTTAAAAATACTGCGCCGCCGCATGACGCGACTCAAAATAACCTCGCCGATACTCGCGATCTTTGCTCTAAAATTCGTCAAAGAGCGCGAGCGACAGCTGAAATTAAAATTTACCTTTAAATTTAAAGCCTTTAAGCCCGCGCAAGAGCGCGAACGGACAAAAAGCCGCAAGAGCGCAAGAGCTGCAAGGGCGTGCTTGGCATTGCGTTTTACGGGCAGCATTTTCATAAATTTAAAAGCACCCAGCGGCGCAAGCCCTACTCGAATTCTATCTTTTTTAGATAATCGTATAAATTTAGCACAGCGATAAATAGCGTTAAAATCGCGGGCCCCAAGATCACGCCCCAGAACCCGAACGTGCTGATGCCCGAAAGCATCGAGAAGAAGATCAGCATCTCGTTGATATTTGCGGGGTTTTCGACCAGGCGCGAGTTGATAAATTTTATCACGAGCGGCTTTACGAAGCTGTCCGCGAGCGTCGAGATCAGTATCACGCAATACGCCATTATCACGATCGCGCCCGAGGTGCTACCCCCCGCTAGCACGTATAGCGCGGTGGGTACATAGATGAGCGCGCCGCCGACTGCGGGGATGAGCGAGCAGAAGGCGAAAAGCACCCCCATCAGCAGCGCGTCAAAGCCGAAGATCCCCGCGATGATCGAAAACAAAAAGCCCTGCAATACGGCGTTGAAGATGGTCGAGTAAAACACGACGCTCATCGTATTTGCCGTCTCGGAAAAGATATAATCGATCTGCGCGGGTTCGACGGGTAGAATTTTTTTAAAAAAGCGCTTGAAGCTCTCGCCGTAGAGGTATGCAAAAAAGCAAAACACGACGATAAGCACCATATCGACGATAAATTTCGCGCTGGACTTTCCGACGACCGAGAGATAGGAGATGATCTGCTTCGCCACGCCCGCGACATCCAGGTTCGCTAGAAACGAGCGAACCTGCGCATTAAATTTTTCAAAAGGCCCGGGCAGCCTGATGTCTAGGCTCTGAACGTAGCTAAGCGCATCGTTTATGCGCGCCATATCGAAGCTCGCAGCGTTTTTGGCGATCTCGATCACCGCGTAGATGAAGGGCACAAAAAAAAGCGCGCAGAGCAAAAACAGGCTAAGCACCGAGGCTAGCGTGCGCCTGCCGCGGCACAGCTTCGTTACTTTAGCGTGCAGACCCGAGGTCGCCACCGCCATCAGTACGCCGATTGCGATCACCATCAAAAACGGCGAAAACAGATAGATCACGCAGCAAAACATCAGCAAGGTTGCGCCGATAAAAAATATCTTATTCGTCTTTGCGCGCCCGCTAGCCTTGGCAAGGCCTGCTTTCATGCCCGCAGCGGCTCCCGAAGCAGCGGCGTCGCCTAACGCGGAAGTATCGACAGGCGAGGCTTTGTCGGTTTCGACTCGGTTTTTGCTTCGATTTTCGGCAGCGGTTTTAGTCCTGCCTTCCGCGGCGTCTAACGCAGCTGCGTCCGCTTCATCGGCGGCGGTATTTGCCCCGGCGGCTTTGCTTGTTTCGGCTATGCTTTCGCTTTGATTTTCGGCAGCGGCTTCGGCTTTGTTTTTGACGACCGCTTCGCTTTCGGCGGCAGCTTTGATTTTAATCTCGGCGTTATTTACAGTCTGATTTTCAGTGAAATTTTGAGCCTCGCCTTTAGCGTTATTCTCAGCGTTATTTTGAGCTATCTTTTCAGCCAGGTTTTCATTGCGGCTTGCGGCGTTGTCTTTTGGCGTCGGCAAATTTTATCCTTTTGAAATTTGATGAGCTATTTTATAAATTTTTTTATCAGATTTCGATTAAATTTTGAAATTTCATAAAATTTGCGAGCGATACTCTCACATTTCGCGCATGCGGCGTATGGCGTATCGTATATGTGCGATGCGAACCATACATATACGATACGACTACACTTGAGCTATGCGATTGGTATGCAAGGGCGGGCCGTTATGTATATTTAAGGCAGTACATTTTTTTGCGCCTACGTCACGCTCGAGCCCTGCGCGCACCGCGGCAAAACCCCGTCTTGCGCCGAGCTTTTGGCACAGCTCGGGCTATCGCGCGTGGTAATCGGCGCGCGCGATACGAATGCGCAGGCTGCGGGCGGTGCGGAAATTTTACGCCGCGGGGGCATAGAGGTAAAATTTGACGTTTGCTATGCCGCGGCGGAGGAGCTTACGGAGCCGTTTTATCTGGCGCGCGAGGGCGGCTTTTGCTTCATCAAAATCAACGCCACGCTAAACGGCGCGGTGCATGGGCGGATCGGCAGCGAAAAGCAGCGCGCGTTCGTGCACGAGCTGCGCGGCGTGTGCGACTACGTGGGCGTGGGCGGGCAGACCGTGCGCGCCGATAGGCCGACGCTGGACGTGCGTGCGGCTAAATTTGACGAAATTAGCACTTTGGCAGGTAGAGCCGATATGTCGGCGCTAGACGCTTGTGCCGCGCCGCAAAATCTAAAGCCGCGCGCACCCGATGTTTGGATTCGTTCGCGCCGCAACTCTTACAATAAGCCCAATGGCAACTTTATGCGGAAAAGAAAAATGTATAGCGAATGCGTCTGCTAGAAGCGAAGTAAAAATCGGTACGATAAACGAGAGTGAAGTAAAAGTTAAGCGGGTGACAGGCTATTTTTTAGAAAATCAATGTACCTTGATAATCGCAAATAACGATCTGCGTAGAGCAAAAGAATAGCGAATTTATAAAATAATGAGCACAACGGATGTGCGAATAGACTAAATTTTAACTTTCAATGTAGAGTGAGAATAATATAGCTGCCCTTATAGGCGTACGAAAGCAGATTTTCACTATTGCTTACGCTGCAGCCGTATTAGCGAGACCATGCGAAAGCGCATCCCTAATAAATACCCAACCCGTTACTCATCTTTTACTCCTTCTTCTAGATTGTTTTTAATCAAATTTCTATCTGAAAAATTTATAAAAAATATCAATAAAAGTAGAAAAACCACCCCTTTTAAAAAGAATTTAAACTGTGCGGTCATCAAATATGGTCTTAACAATCTA
>UQCL01000088.1 GCA_900539505.1 uncultured Campylobacter sp.
CGGCAGCGTCAGTTGTGTATAAGAGACAGCAATAATATGCTTTAATAACTGTCGTCCATAACTGCAAGATGATATTTCGTGCTAAAATCTTTCAATGCTTGCAATGGCATTGAGCTAGACCTACCATCAAAACCTATAAACTGCTGCTGTAGCTTTCACACTAAAGCTAAACGCATTGATCGCTTTAGTCTGTAGCTATAGCGTGGCTGCGCCCCCTGGCTCGCTGCTTATCTATATAGAGATAATATATTGTATAACGGGAGATACCTGGAGGTTTTATATCCTATAGATATTTAGAGATACGACGCCTCTTCGCTCATGGCATAGCGTCCTTTATTGTTCCATTCGTAGTATTTGATTTAAATTTACCGGCGTTTATGCCAAATTTCAAATCTAAGGCAATTTGATACTTGCTGTTGTGGGCGTTTTGGTATTTAAATTTTATTCTACAGCCTATGTGTAGGTCGCTCAAAAGATCCCACATACGCCGCCGTAAAAATACTTGTCGAGCTTTGCAGCCAATTAAAAGCCATTAATGCAAAATCCGCTGAAATTAACACCCATTTAGGCTATCATATTTGATTTCTTTTATATTTCTAAAAGCCCGTCGCCAAAAAGCAGTAGCCTCAGACTAACGTCGTTTTATAATCTCGCACAGAAAACCAATACTCAAACTACGCAATATTATAATATGCTTTTTATTACAAACGCCTCATTTTAAAATTTTGAAACCCGACTCGGAATAAATATAAATTTGAAATTAGTTTTGTAAATAAGCTCGGAATTTTAACTCTTAAATATGGCGAAATTCAAAGATTAATGAAATTTAAAAAATGCTAGTTTATGCTCTTACCGCCAAATTTCAAAAGCGCGCTGCCCCAGGTAAAGCCGCCGCCGAACGCATCTAAAAGCATAAGCGAGCCGTTTTTGAGCCTGCCGCTCTCGTAAGCGTCATTTATCGCCATCGGGATCGACGCCGAGCTCGTGTTGCCGTATTTGCCGATCGTAAGCACGCATTGTTCGTCGCTAAATTCCAGTCTCGCCTTGACCGCCTCGATAATGCGTAAATTAGCCTGATGCGGGATGAAAAGATCGACCTGCTCGGGCGAAATTTTATTTTTCTCCAAAATCTCCACGACGTCGTTACTAAGCGTCGGTACCGCAATTTTAAAGACCTCGCGCCCCGCCATCTGCATGAAGCCTAGCTTTTCGTCGATGATTTTTTGGCTGAGTGGATTTACGCTACCCGGGGCTGCGGTGATGAGAAGATCGCCCTTGCTGCCGTCGCTAGCGGTATGAATGTCGATGATTTCGTTTTCGTCTGCAGGCGCGATGACCGCAGCGCCTGCGCCGTCGCCGAAAAGTATGCACGTAGCGCGGTCGCTCCAATCGACTATCGAGCTTAGCTTTTCCGTGCCGATTATCAACACGTGTTTTTTGACACCGCTTTCGATGAGAGATTTTGCGAGCTCCAAAAGATAGATGAAGCCCGTACAGGCGGCATTTATATCAAATGCCGTGATGCCGAAATTTAAGCCCAGTTTATCTGCGATGACACACGCAGTCGAGGGCATACAGAAATAATCGGGCGAGATCGTGGCGCAGATTATGGCATCGATCTCGTTTTTTTGCAACCCGCTACGCTCGATCGCAAGTGCCGCGGCCTTCATGCCCAAATCGCTAGTGGTCTCGCCCTTTGCTATGCGGCGCTCATGAATGCCTGTGCGCTTGACAATCCATTCATCAGTCGTTTCAACCATTTTTTCAAGATCGAAATTAGTTAAAATTCGACTCGGCGCGTATGCTGCGATCGAGATCATCGAGGCTTTTTTCATTTTTGCTCGTTTGAAGAAATTTCGCTTTCTATCGCGGAGTTGATTTTAGAATCTGCAAATTTAAGCGCTTGAAAGATCGCGTTTTTAACGGCTTTCGGGGTACTTTTGCCGTGGCTTATGATGACGCACTCTTTGACGCCTAAAAGCGGCGCACCGCCGTATTCGTCGTAGTCCGTGCTTTTTTTGATTATCTTAAAGACGCGCTTCATCAAAATGGAGCCAGCGATAGCAATCGGGGATTTTTTAGTTTCGTTTTTGATAAGTTTGCCGATAGCGCTTGCGACACCTTCGCTGGATTTTAGCATAATGTTGCCGATAAATCCGTCGCACACGACCACGTCTACCGAGCCGTCAAAAATTTGATTGCCTTCGACATTTCCGATAAAATTTTGCATCTTCTTAAGCATATGAAAGGTTTCTTTTGTTACCTCGTTGCCTTTACTATCCTCCTCGCCGTTGGATAATAAGCCGATGCGTGGTGCGTTTAGGCCCATAATCTCCTTGGCATATGCTTCGCCCATAATCGCGAATTGAAATAAATTCTCGGGCTTACAATCCACATAAGCGCCCACATCCAGCACAAGCGTGCGACCGCCTATGGAATTTGGCATCAGCGTAGCAATCGCCGGGCGTAAGATACCTTTGAGCCTTCCTATGCGAAGCGTAGCAAGACTCATCGTAGCGCCGCTATGTCCTGCTGATACCACGGCTTTGCAAGTGCCGTCTTTTACTAGATCGACCGCTTTAAAGATGCTGCTCTCTTTGCGTTTGAGAGCGTCGGTTGCGCCCTCTTTCATCTCGAAAACTTCGCTTGCAGCTACGTAAGTGATATATTTCTCAAAGCCTTGATCTTGTGGAATAAAAGGCTTGATTTGCGCTTCGTCGCCTACCAAAAACGCATTAAATTTACGCTCTCGCAGCGCATCTACGACTCCGTTTATTATCGGCTCGCAGCCGAAATCACCGCCCATCGCGTCTATAGCAACGGAAATCATCGGATTAATATTCGCCCGTAGTTTTGTTTATTCTATGCGGAATTTTCCAGCTTCCGTCTTTATCTTTGACGGGGATCGGAAGGGTCACTTTGTAGTGAGTGCGTCTTTTCGCCGCACGAGTTTTACTAACTCTTCGCTTTGGAACTGCCATTTTTTCTCCTTTATAAATTTAAATTTTTGCAATTTTTGCAATAAAAATAGTCGCTTTTGAAAGCTTCCGTTTCGCTTCTTAAAATTTCATCCAGATCAACTTCGGTGCCGAAAAACTCCATAACGTCCAAGCTCTCGTGCCTTTCGTCGTTAAAAACGCCTTCACTTAAAAGCAAATTTACGCTCTCGTTTACGTCAAGATTAAATTCTTTGCCGCAGCGGTCGCATATGTATGGAATTCTGCCCTTAATTTTGCCCTTGCACTCGATAAACTTAAAGTCTTTTCGTTTTAAATTTCCGCTGAGCTTAAGCCCGTCCCTCGAAATTTCAAACGGCACGGGCGTGGCGGAAATTTTAGCAAAAGCGATCTTCACGTGGTACTCTTAGCAAATTTCTCTTTTTGCAAAGAAAAAAGCAATCTCGGTTTTTGCGTTTTCTAGGCTGTCGCTGCCGTGAACGGCGTTAGCGTCGATGCTGTCTGCAAAATCCGCCCTGATCGTGCCTTTATCGGCTTTTTTCGGATCGGTAGCGCCCATTAGCGCGCGATTTTTAGCTACGGCATCATCGCCCTCTAGCACCATTACGACCACCGGACCGCTAGTCATAAACTCAATCAGATCCTTATAAAAAGGGCGATCCTTGTGAATTTCATAAAATTTACCCGCATCTTCGGCGCTTAGGCATAATTTTTTAGCCGCTGCGATTCTTAGTCCGTGGCTTTCGAAACGATCGATAATTTTGCCGATAACGCCCTTTTTAACGGCATCAGGCTTAATAATAGAAAGCGTTTGTTGCATATAATCTCCTTAAAGTGAAAGGCGGATTGTATCGAAAAATAGGTTAAAATTTATTTAAGGATTGAATGAATTAAAATTCCGCGCATTTGATCGCGGAATTTTATCTGCTAAGCAAATACCGGGGTATCTCCGCTGCGTAGATCCGCACCTATACTATCCCTGCTAGGTTGACCCGCTACGATGTCGCTCCAGACGATACAACCGTCGGTCGGACAGGCGCTAGCGCAAGCCGGCTCGTCGTTGTAACCCACGCACTCGACGCATTTATCGGCATATACGTAGTAGCTATCCTCGCCGCTTGGGTTATCGCTATCGTCAACGATCGCATTTACCGGGCACTCGTCGATGCATGAGCCGCAGCTAATGCAAATATCGGTGATTTTTACAGCCATTGTTTCTCCTTTATCAAAAAATGTAAAGTAATGATAACATACTAAATTTAAAAAATGATAAAATTTAATATTATCAAACAAATAAATTTTATTATATAAAAAATTTCATCAAATTTCAGCAAATCTAAAGTTTTAAAATGTATAATCGCCATCATAAATTTTATTAACAAGGAGAAACAAATG
>UQCL01000089.1 GCA_900539505.1 uncultured Campylobacter sp.
AGACAGTTATAGCAGCAAAATAAAATATAATAAAAATTTTATGCTAGAATTTTGCTTAAATTATAAAAATTTTATCACTTTTTAAGGAGCAACTATGGGACTACTCAAGAAATTTGCGTTTATTACGTTTTTTATCGCGTCATCTTTGGCTGCTGCGAAGCCAAATATTTATATTTTAGCTACCGGCGGTACGATCGCGGGAAGCAGCGCAAGCGCTACGGAGGGCAACTATACCGCAGGTTCAAAGGGCGTAGAAGATATCTTAGCGGCAGTACCGCAGCTGGGGGATTTAGCTACGATTAAAAGCGAGCAAATTTCAAATATCGGCTCGCAGGAGATGAATGATGAAATTTGGCTCAAGCTTGCAAACCGCGTAAGCGAGCTGCTTACCAAAAACGACGTAGACGGCGTCGTCATCGTGCATGGAACCGATACGATGGAGGAGACGGCGTATTTTTTAAGCCTGGTAGTAAAATCCAAAAAACCGATCGTTTTGGTGGGCGCGATGCGAAACGCTGATTCTATGAGTGCGGACGGCCCTTTAAATATCTTTAACGCCGTAAGCGTTGCGGCAGATAAAAACGCTCGCGAAAAGGGCGCTCTTGTAGTGATGAACGACGAGATTCATGCTGCGCGCGAGGTTACGAAAACAAATACCACCAATGTTGCTACTTTCGCTTCCCCGAATTCCGGCAAAATCGGCACCGTAAATTATGGCGTCGTAAATTTCTATATGGCGCCGCTTCGCAAACACACCGTCGCAAGCGAGTTTAATATCAAGGATTTCAAATCCTTGCCGCGAGTCGATATTATCTACGCACATCCGCAAGACGTGGGCGATTTCGTAGAGACTGCCGTGCAAAAGGGCGCTAAGGGCATTATCGTAGCGGGCGTAGGCAATGGAAATTTATATCCGGATCTACAGGCCGCGCTCGCAAAGGCTAGCGAAGCGGGCGTGATCGTCGTACGCTCAAGCCGCACGGGCAGCGGCTCAACTAGCGTTAGCTCGGAGGTAGACGACGCTAAGCTCGGCTTTTTAACCGCAGATAATCTAAATCCGCAAAAGGCGCGCGTGCTGCTGATGCTGGCTCTTAGCAAAACGAGCGATAAAGCGAAAATTCAGAGCTTTTTTGCGACACATTAACGCATAGGGCTTCGCGCGGATAGAATTTCGGCGCGGGATTTTAATATGAGCTCGGAGGCGAGATTTTAAAGCAAAGCGCGGAATTTAACGTTTAAAGCGTAGAATTCTAGTCGTAAAATTAAGTATAAATTTTAAAGAATTCAAAATCATTTCGCGCTCTTACGGCAAAATTTCGTGTTTCGCTTGCGAAGTTCGAGCTTAAAATGGGCGAAACAAATCTCGCTCCGTAAATCCTTAAAATCAGTCCGCAAATTCTGTCGTAAATTTCGCTTTGCACTTCTTAAAAGTCCCTCAAAAATCCATTTAAAGAAACAATTATAAAAATTTAGCTAAAATTTCGCAAATTTTTTCAGGAGAAATTTATGACAAAAGCAGAAATCAAAGAGTTAATGGATTTTTTCGGCGAAAAGCAGGGCATTAACGAGCTAAAAATTAAAGATAAAGATTTTGAAATCGAGATAAAAAAATATGGCCCATGCGGTGGGAGCACGCCTCAGCTCGCCGCACCGACACCTGCCCCGCAGCTTGCTGCGCCTGCGGTAAATGTGCTCGTGGGCGATAAGCCCGCCTCAAAAGGCGCGATGGATACGATCGACAGCCCGATGGTAGGTACTTTTTATAAAGCGCCAAGTCCCGGTGCGGCAGAGTTCGTAAGCGTAGGTCAGGTCGTGCATAAGGGCGATACGATCGGCATCATCGAAGCGATGAAGATTATGAACGAGATCGAGGCGGAGTTTGACTGCCGCATCAAAAAAGCCCTCGTCGAGGACGGACAGCCCGTCGAATACGCTATGGCGCTGTTTGAGGTCGAGAAGCTATGAGGGAGCTTAAGAAAATTCTAATCGCAAATCGCGGCGAGATCGCTCTGCGCGCGCTTCGCACGATCCAGGAGATGGGCAAGCAAGCTATCGTCGTGCACTCTACCGCCGATCAGGACGCGCTTTACGTCAAATACGCCGACGCGTCGGTCTGCATAGGCGGACCGCGTAGCAGCGATAGTTACCTAAATATCCCCGCGATCATCACGGCGTGCGAGCTAACGGAAGCCGACGCGATATTTCCGGGATACGGCTTTTTGAGCGAAAGTCAAAATTTTGTCGAAATTTGCGCTAAGCACGGCATTAAATTTATCGGCCCGAGCGTCGAAGCGATGACTTTAATGAGCGATAAAAGTAAAGCAAAGCAAGTAATGATGCGCGCGGGCATCCCCGTGGTGCCTGGCAGCGATGGCGCGATCGCAAGCGTCGAAGAAGCGCGCAAGTTAGCCGCCGAAATCGGCTATCCCGTCATCATCAAAGCCGCAGCCGGTGGTGGTGGGCGCGGAATGCGCGTGGTCGAGCGCGAAGAGGATATCGAAAAGCTCTTTTGGTCGGCAGAGAGCGAAGCAATGAGTGCATTCGGCGACGGCACGATGTATATGGAAAAATATATCACAAACCCCCGCCACATCGAGGTTCAGGTCTTGGGCGACGAGCACGGACACGTCGTGCATATCGGCGAGCGCGACTGCTCGATGCAGCGCCGCCATCAAAAGCTGATCGAAGAAAGTCCAGCCGTGATCTTGGATGAGCCGACGCGAAAAAGCCTGCATGAAACGGCGGTTCGCGCCGCTAAGGCGATCGGATACGCAAGCGCTGGAACGTTTGAGTTTTTATATGATAGCAAGGATAAGAAATTCTATTTCATCGAGATGAATACTCGCTTGCAGGTCGAACACACCGTAAGCGAGATGCGAAGCGGGCTCGATCTGATCGAGTGGATGATCCGCATCGCGCAGGGCGAGAAGCTGCTGCCTCAAAGCGAGATAAAATTTAGCGGGCATGCGCTTGAGTGCCGCATCACCGCCGAGGACTCTAAAAGCTTTATGCCAAACCCGGGCAAAATCATAAAATACGTCGCTCCGGGCGGCAGAAACGTCCGTATGGACAGCCACGTCTATGAGGGCTACTCGGTGCCGCCTTACTACGACAGCATGATCGGCAAGCTTATCGTTTACGACAAGGACCGCGCGCGTGCGATTGCGAAGATGAAAGTCGCGCTAGATGAGCTCATCATCGGTGGCATAAAATCGACGCGCGATTTTCATCTTAGGATGATGAATAACCCCGATTTCGTGGATAATAACTACGACACAAATTACCTAGCCAAGCATTAAATTTAAAATTCCAAGGGATGAAATTCTCTTGGAATTTTAAAATTTATTTGAAATTCTGCATTTAAGATTCCGTTTGAAATTTTATATTTAAAAATCTACTTGAAATTTTGTTTTAAAATTTTATCGTGCCACGTTTTAAAATTTTACTATTAAATTTGCCGCTAAATCTAGGTAACGATGCTAGATACGTCGTCGTGCGTGTTTTATAGCGAGATAAATGTTAAGTCCGGAAAAAGAGATGAGAATAAACGGTGAAACTCGAGGTAAGGTTCGCGGCTTAAAGGTTTTTTGAGGCGAAGGAGAAAATATTTTTCAACTACTTTCGATATAATATGTGTATAAAATATTAAAGGATTATTATGAGTAAAGATTTGGAAGTTGAATTATCAAAAGATGGTGTGAAGCTCTCTGCCGGCAAAGAGCCAACGCAGGCATTAACAAGCGTTTTAGGTGATATTTTTGGCCCGATAACTGAATCTCTTGGAATTGTTGCGGATGAGATAAAAGCAAGAAGAAAAATAAATCAACTAAAACTTGCTAAGAAAATACAAGAAGAAGCAAAGAGTTTAAATTTTACAAAGGAGCAACTTACTAATATAGGTCTAAAAGAACTTGCAGTTATTGAACAGCATGCTATTTTAGAAGAAGACGAAACATTGCAAAGTATGTGGGCAAAACTTATTGTGGATTCTGTAAGCAATAATGAAGATAAAGATAATTTGATTTTTATGAATATATTAAAAGAGATAACTCCTGTGCAAGCAAAAATATTAAAATTTTACTATGAAG
>UQCL01000090.1 GCA_900539505.1 uncultured Campylobacter sp.
CTATTATAGCATATAAATTTGCCAGAATAGAACATTTAGGACACAATCTTGGACTTTATTTTAGAAGGAATTTTAAGCGCATTCGGGCTGCTTTTTAGCGGCGATGCGGAGACCTTTTCGGCGATTAAAGCGACGCTTTATACTTCGAGCATCTCGATACTTTTTGCCATCATAATCGGCTTTCCGATAGGATTTATCCTCGGATTTTACGAATTTCGCGCTCGCAGAACGCTTAGGCTTTTAAGCGACGTAGCGCTTGCGATGCCCACGGTAGCGATAGGACTGATCCTTTACGCTTTCATCTCCAGAAACGGTCCTTTGGGCGAGCTGGGGCTGCTTTTTACGCTCAAAGCCGTGATGCTCGGACAGTTTGTCCTGGCGCTTCCCATCATCGTCTCGCTAAGCGCCAGCGTCATCGAAAATATGGACAAAAAGCACTATTTAAACATTATGAACTACCGCCTAAGCCCGCTAAATTTAATCCTTTGCGTGCTTTACGAACTGCGCTACGCCCTACTCGTCGTCATCGCCACCGCCTACGGGCGGATCGTCGCAGAGGTGGGCGTAGCGATGATGATCGGTGGCAATATCAAATATTTCACCCGCACGATCACCACGGCGATTTCGCTTGAGACCAACAAGGGCGAGTTTGCGATGGGTATAGCGCTCGCGCTGGTGCTGATTTTAATAGCGTTTGCGGTAAATTTAGCCATCCACGCACTAAAAAGGTTAGATCGATGAGTGCAGATAAGCTAAAGCGTCCGAGTAAGAATTTCACGGACAAAAACCGGGCGGAGCGGGAGCGCGAAAATTCTATGAGTGAAAATTTAACGGGCGCAAATTCCGCAGACGAGAATTCTACAGACATAAATTCTACGCACGTAAATTTCGCCGCCGAGAATTCTGCGAGTAAAAATTTCGCTACGGGAAATTCTAAGAGTAAAAATTCTGCGACCGAGAATTCCATTAGTGCAAATTCTGCGGGTAAAAATTCCAAGAGTGAGAATTTAGCGAGTGAGAATTCTGCGAGAAAGAATTTTACAAATGAGAATTCTGCCGCCGCGCGATCCGTACCCGATAGCGAGCTGATCTCGGTGCGAGATCTAGTGCTGCGCTACGGACGGAGCGAAATTTTAAATATCCCCAGCCTAGATCTAAATACGAGCGGCATCACGGCGCTTTTGGGTTCCAACGGCAGCGGCAAATCCACGCTACTGCGGATTTTGTCCTTTTTGCAGCGTCCAAGCAGCGGCAGCGTGGAGCTTTGGGGGCAGCGGGCGCCCTCTTTGCAGACGCTGCGGCAGACCTGCTTGCTGCTGCCCGAGCCCGTGCTTTTAAAACGCAGCGTGGAGCAAAATTTTAAATTTGCGCTCAAAAGTCGCGGCGCGCTTGCGGAATTTGACGAGCGGGTTGATGAGGCGCTCGGCCTAACGGGACTTGATAGAAGTTTTTTATCGAAGAAGCATTTCGAGCTTAGCTCGGGGCAGACGCAGCGCATCGCGTTTGCGCTCGCTCTGGCGCAGCGCGCGAGGCTCTATCTGCTCGACGAGCCGACCAACAGCCTCGATCTTGCCGCCTCCAAGCTCTTTGCGCGCGCGATTTTATTTATGCGGAGTCGCTACGGCTGCGGCTTTATCATCGCCAGCCACGATGAGAAATGGCTCAGCGCAATCGCGCAAAGAAGCGTATTTCTGCATCGCGGCAAGATATGCGAGTTTGAATACAAAAATATCTTTGACGCGCAAAACGGGGTTTTAAAATTTTCGGATGAAATTTCGCTGCGCCTTGGAGACGAGCTCGCACGCGCCCGCAAAATCGCGATAAATCCGAGTAAAATTTTATTATCTCAAAGCCCGTTTGAGCGCTGCTTTGCGGGGATTTTGCACTCGGTTTCGCTTCAGTACGGCTCCTCGCTGCTCATCAAGATCAAGGCGGGCGACGTGTTGCTAAAATGCGTCACAGCGCAGGATGAGCGGCACTGGAGCGCAGGCGAGAGGATCTATTTCGGATTTGAAGACGGCGCGTTTTTAGGGCTGGAGTAATTCTGCGCGGTGCGGATAAGCTTTATTTCGCTTTAAAATTTTTATTCGCGCGTCACTAATAAATTTTATTTCTGCCTCAAATTTTTACTGCGAACCATCTAGCGCGGCGTATCTGGCGAAACAGAGCGCAAAAATTTGCGTCTTTAAATTTTGAAATTTACAGACGCAAATTCTACCGAGCGGCGCAGCGCGGAATTTTAAAATTCCATTGCTAAAAAATTTTAAAATTTAGCCGCGAATACGGCTAGCGGGATTTTGCGATTCTAAAATTTCTAGGCGCGAAATTTCAGAATTCTAAATTTTAACTCCGCGGAATTTGCCCGCAAATTTACGAACGAAATTATATGTTACCTTGTAAAGCGTACCGTCTGCCTACAGTGCAAAGGCGGAACGATAGTAAGAATTCTATGGCGTAAAACTCGCGTAAAATTCTAAAGAGGCGGCACGGAATTCCGATAAATTTTAAAAACGGCGCGGGATCTTATAAAATTTCACTAGAGCTCAAAAAAAGCGGCAAAGCCCTAGCTTAAATTTTCCCGCCGAACATCTCATACATCGCCTTTTCCTCGCCCCAAAGTTCGCGGTGCTTTTTGATGCAGGATTTTATCGCACCCGTGAGATAGCGCACGTCGCGCTCGGTGTGCGTGTAGTGCAGGCTCACGCGCACGAAGCCGGGCTTACTTTCTGGCATGCGCCCCTCCTTGATACCCAGCAGATCGTGAGCGTACGGGCCCGCGCACATCACGCCCGCGCGCGTCTGGATACCATAGTCGTTGCTAAGGCTCGCGGCGAAATCATACGCCGAGACGCCGCGCACGTTAAAGGAAAATATCGGCAGTCGCGGCGCGCCCTTTGGAGCGTAGTTTATGATCTCGTCTATGCCTGCTAGCTCGCTCTCAAAAAGCCGCGCGAGCTCGTCCTCGGCGCTTTTTATTTGCTCGAAGCCCACCTCGTTTCGCAGCGCATAGGCCAAATTTGCCCGCATTAGCCCGATAATAGGCGGCGTGCCGCCCTCCTCTAGCTGCTCGGGATTTTTCAAAAACACGTGCCCCTCGCGGTTAGCGTAGGCGACCGTACCGCCCGCGGCAAATGTCGGCACGTCGCTACTGAGCAGCTCTTTTTTGATCGCCAAAAGCCCGCAGCTAGCAGGTCCGCCGAGCAATTTATGCGGCGAGAGGAAAATCGCGTCAAAGTAGTCGCAATCTAAATTTGCGTGAGAGCTAAGTGCCGCGCAGTCAAAGGCGACGATGCCGCCCGCGGCTCTGATTAGCTCGCTGATCTTTTTATAGTCGCTAACGACGCCCGTGACGTTTGAGGCGGCGCTAAACGAGCCGATGATGCGGCGTCCGGCGTTTAACTTTAGGATACGCTCGAGTGCCAGCAGATCAATCTCTCCGCCCTCGCTAAGCGGCACGCGCAGGTAGTCGCAAAGCCCCTCGCGAAAGCTAAGTTCGTTTGAATGGTGCTCGTATGGCGAAACGAGTACGAGCGGAAGCTGCGCGGCGCGTAAATTTGCCTCGCCGATCGCGGCTCTGGTCGCAGGCGGCAGGTAGATGCCAAGCAACTCCTGAAATTTCTTGATCGCGGCCGTCGCGCCCTGTCCGCAGGCGATGAGACAAAACCGCTCGTCAAGCCCCAGCAGCTTTTTTAGGCTCTCGCGCGCGCCCTCGTAGCGACGCTGCGTGATGATCGCGCTTGAACTACTGTCGGAGTGTGTGTTGGCGTAGGTTTTTAAAATTTCGCCTATCTCGCGCTCTACGGGCTCGTAAGCAAGCCCCGAAGCGGTATAATCAAAATAATGCACGCCTTGTTTTAGTATGATATTTTTTCGAATTTCGTCTAAGCTTAGCATTTGCGGCCTTTAAAATTTAAGTGATTAATTATAGTGAAATTTGGATTAATTTAGGACCTAGCAGGGAGGAATTTTAATGAGAATTTAGAAAAGCTTTGCCTACTATATCGCTTAAGTTCTTATGCTATATAGTTTTTTACTCCTTCAAATTTATTGATTACTATCTAGTTTTTTAGCTGCTTCTTGTCT
>UQCL01000091.1 GCA_900539505.1 uncultured Campylobacter sp.
GATGTGTATAAGAGACAGATTAAAAGGGATAAAAATGAGCTTTTAATTAAAGCTAAACATTTAAGAGAATATTTCAAATTTGCGAAAAAGAAGTTTGATTACGATGACTTTTTAAATTTCAAAGACATATTTTCGTCGCTTATTTATAGTGATAAATATGAAGCTATTTTTAATCAAAGAATTCCTGTTTCTAAACCAGCGAATTCTAATACGATCGAAAAATATATCAAAGCTCTGGAAAATCGTAAGTCAAACGCAAAAAGAAGTGAGTTTAGAAAATTCGTTTTAAATAATTTCGATGTAGATCATAATCTTTTTACTTTAACCGCGCCTACAGGCTACGGCAAGACTTTGACTGCGCTAAATTTTGCCGCTAAATTTAATAAAGAACGTATTATTTACGTGCTGCCGTTTACGGCTATCATAGATCAAGTTTATGATGAGATAAAAGAGATTTTCAAAGACGATAAAAATATATTAATTCATAAAATTCATCATAAAACTACGATAGATGAAAGCACCCCGCAAGACCGCTATTCTAGAGTTAAATTTTTGATGGATTCCTTTAGCGGAGATATTAACGTAACTACGCTATATCAATTTATATTTGCACTCTTTGGAAACAAAAATAAAGATAGCGTAAAATTTAACCGATTAAAAAATAGTGTAATAATAATCGATGAGGCGCAGGCGGTACCGTATAAGTTCAGGGCAGATTTTATGAAACTTTGCGAGATGATGGCGGAAAGATTTGGCTGCATTTTTATCTTTATGTCCGCCACGATGCCTATTGTTGATGCGACTAAATTTAAAGAAATTTCAAATTTAGATTATTTCAAAGATCAAAATAGGTACGTTTTAAAGTGGTTTGATGGTGACGAGAGTGCTTTAAAAGACAAGATTAGACAATTAGCAAAAAGCAAAAATACACTAGTCGTCGTAAATACCATTAAAAAAGCGCAAGAGCTATTTTTGGAATTTTACGATGAATTTAAAGTTTTTTGCCTAAACGGATATATGTGCGACGATCACAAACGAAAAAATATCGAAAATATAAAAGATGCAATTGCAAAAAATAAAAGTGGGCGCGGTGATCCGATCTTGCTAATTTCTACACAGTCTATCGAAGCTGGCGTGGATTTGGATTTTGATGTCGGATTTAGAGAGATAGCACCCATTAGCTCGATTATCCAAACTGCCGGTCGTATAAATAGAAATTTCACAGCTCTGGGAGAATTATACGTATTTAACGATATTTGCGACTATTCCGATCTCATTTACGGTGATTTAAAACGTATTAGCGATACTATTTTGGTAAAAATTCTAAAGCAAAGAGATATCATCGAAAGCGAAATTTTAGATATTTCCACTAGGTATTTCAGCGCCATAAAGCAAAGCCTAGAGAGCTTATTTTTGGCGGAACAGATGCGAGAGCTAGGATTTTACGATATAAACGAAAAGATTAGCGAGGCGATGGATGATAGGCTCAAAATTTTAGTAATAATTGAGCCAAAAGAAGATTATATTAAAGAATTTCAAAATGAAATTTTTGAAATCAATAGGCTTGATATGGACAAATTTAATAAGAAAGATATATTTACGAATACTATTAAGAAAATTAATAGATTTGGTGTAAATATCACAGAATTTGATGCAAAGCGTTTAAATATAAAGCGTATTGATGGGCTAAAAGATGTCTATTATTTACCATTCGGCGATACTTCATACAATAATAATTTCGGGATTAAAAAGGATGCCGCCTTAAATCTCAAGAATGAGTTTTTCGACTAATGTTTTGCAAGGACCAAATTACCGGCACGCTTGTGAATTATTATATTACCTGCAAGCGCGAGGCGTGGCTTTACGCACACAATATTCACGCCAATCAGGAGGATGAAAACATGCTGATGGGCAAGGCGCTAGCGGATATCAAAGAGAACGATTTGCAGGACTTTGCATTTTCAAATTTGAAATTCGACAAGCTTTCCAAGCAGCGCGGACATTATCTCATCACTGAATATAAAAAGAGCCTAAAAAATCCAGAAGCAGGCAAGATGCAGCTACTTTTTTATATCTATCTTTTAAAAATAGGCTTAAATTTAAAAGAGGTAAAAGGCAAGCTAATTAGCGGCAAAACCGTCATAGCGATTGAGGATAGCGCCGAAAATTTCACTAAAATCGAAATGGTTTTGGGCGGCATTGCCGCCCTTGTAAATGAGCCAAAGCCGCCTAAATTTAGCCCGCAAAAGATTTGCGAGAGTTGCGCTTATCGTGATTATTGCATTTAGGAGATAGAATGTACGCTATTTTATTTTACGATATTTCAAGCAGCGACGAAAAGGAGAAAAATAACGCTGCGCGCATCCGAAAGGCGGTCGAGAAGTTTCTGCCTCGCGTGCAATTCAGCGTTTTCGAAGGCGAAATCAGAGCGAGCGATCTTAAAAAATTAATGGCGATTTTGCAAAAAGAATGCGCCAGCAAGCTTGATTCGGTAGTAATTTATACTTTTAATTCGCTCAAATATTCACAGCGTCTCGTCATCGGGTGCGATAAAAACGAGGCAATATTCAGCTAAAATTTAAGGATAAAGTATGCAAAAATCGGATCGCACGCATTTTATTTTGAGCCCCGGCCGATTGCGCCGCAAAGATAATAATCTATACTTCGATAAATTTAACGACGAGGACGGAGTTTTAACTAGTAAAATTTTGCCGATTAACGCAATTGATGAAATTTATATTTTGGCGCGGGTAGAGCTTGACACTTATGCTATGGCGTTTTTGGCTGATAATAACATTTTGCTGCATATTTTTAGCGCCTATCAGAGCTTTCGCGGCAGTTTTTTCCCGAACACTTCAAATTCTGTAAATAAAAGCGGCTTTGTGCTTTTGGCGCAGCTGCGGGCTTTTGACGATCTTTCTAAGCGCCTTTTTATCGCTCGCGAGATTACTCGCGCTCGCATCTTAAATGCAGCCATTAATTGCAAGGCTTACGGCGTCTCGCTCGATACTGCGCCGCATCTGGATGCTCTAGCGCGCGCCTGCGACATAGCAGCGGTAATGGCGGTGGAAGGCGGCTTTGCCAAGCAGTATTTCACGGCTTGGAACGAAATCATCGAGGATCAGCGCAGTTTTAAATTTACGACGCGTTCCAAACGCCCGCCGGCAGATAAAATTAATGCCCTCATTAGCTATGTAAATACGCGCATTTATAACATCTGCCTCAGCGAAATTTACAAAACCGAGCTCGATCCGCGCATCGGCTTTTTACACGAGCCAAACTACCGTGCGCTAAGCCTGCATCTTGATCTTGCGGAGATTTTTAAGCCTATTTTAGGTGATAGATTAATTTTTGGAATGTTAAATAAACGCGAGATTACGGCAAAAGATTTTGAAACGGATGCGGGGCGTATTCGATTCGGTAAAGAAGCGGTGCAAAAAATCGAGCTAAAAATGATTGAGAAACTATCATCTTGCGCAAATGTAGCGGGACAGAACCTAACCTGGCGTCAAATTATCCGTCGCGAGGCAAATCAGATCAAAAAATACGTCTGTGAAGGCGTGCCTTACGAGGGGCTGGTATGGCGGTAGGTCTCAGGGCTTCAAGCCTAATTTATGCTTTTTAAATCTTCACTAGAATCATTTGCGCCTATAGATTGTGTCCTCTTAAAATGCATGTGCTTTTGAAATAAATTTGATCTGAAGCACGGAACGGCGAACGAATTGGCTTTAAAAATATATATGCTTTTAAAATTTTAGCTTTTTTTGTTATTCACACTTCGATTTTTTGAATGTCTTATATTGAGATTTTAACATTTGCACTCACGATACATATAGATCTGTCTCTTATACACATCTCCGAGCCCACGAGACTACGCTGCATC
>UQCL01000092.1 GCA_900539505.1 uncultured Campylobacter sp.
AAGCCCGATTTTTGCAAATATCGCGGTCAGCGCCGCAAAGAGTGCTGATGCAAGCGCCCAAGCCGCCCAAGTTTCCATGATCTTCCTTTAAAAAATTACTAGATTATAGCTCTATTCGGATAAAATTTTCTTATAATTTCGCGCACAGTGCCAAAAAACAAAATCGCAAGCGAGCAATCCTACGAAGGCGGCATTTAAATTTTAAAATTTTAGTCGCAAAATACAGTTAAATTTTAGTTCCGACAAGCAAAGCTCGTCTCGCGCGCTACCGAATGAGTTCGGGGGGCGCCGTTTGAGTGGTGCGCCGCAAGACACGGTTCGCAGAAACTGCTATAAAATTTTGCTTTGGCAAGATAAAATTTTACCAAGGCAAGACGAGTTTCCCTTCGAATGCAAAATTCTATTTTAATTCAGCAAAAGCACGACCGAATACGCCTTCGCAAATCCAAACGCGATATAAATTCCCCCGAGCAGAAAGATCTGAATTTAAAAAATATTTATCGTTTGTATATAGAATCTCAAAATTTCTACGAGGAGAGCTTATGAAAAAATTTCTACTCGCGCTCATTGCGATATTCGTTTTAGCGGGCTGCGGCAGCGATCCGAAAGGCGTAGCCGAGGACTTCATCAGAGCCCTATACGAGGGCGATTCTAAGACTTTGGTGGATGCTATAGACATACCCGATAAGGATAGATCGGACGACGGCTCTATGCAGATGATAAACGGCAAACTGATGCAGATGGCAGGTGCCGGCAAGGAGGAGGCTTCCAAGCGCGACGGGCTAAAAGGCGTCTCGGGCGAGCTGCAAAATAGCGACGAGAAATCGGCGCTCGTGAAGGTCACCGTGTCTTTTAAAAACGGCACAAACCGCACCGAGAGCGTTAAACTCGTCAAAAAAGACGGCAAATGGAAGGTTGCGCTTTAGCCAAAAAGCTTCTCGTCTGCCTGATATTTGCCACGGGCGGGCTTGGCGAGCTTTGGACGCTAACGCGCGCGCCTGTCGCCAAAGAGCCGCTGCGAGTGCCGGATGAAATTTTATCAAATCTGCGCACGGGCGATCTCGTATTTCGCCTAGGAGACGTCACCGACAGCCGCATAATCGCAACCACGACGGATTTTAAATACTCGCACGTAGGCATGATCGTGCGCGAGCGCCCGCTTTTGGTAGTACACGCCGTAACGGGCGAGGGCGAGCGAGACGGCGTCGCGGCCGTTTCGATGCGGGAGTTTTTGACGCATGCGCGAGACTTCGGCGCGGCGCGGATGAAATTTTTAAGCGAGGAGCAAAAGGCGCGCCTCGCTGACTCTCTGCTTAGGCGCGTCGGCGAAGATTTTACGCTAAGACCTCGCGGCGAAGCGAACCTCTACTGCACGACGCTGCTCGAGCAAGAAATCTCTAAAATCACGGAATTTTCTCCGCAATATTTTAAGCTAAGCTTAGCCGTCCTGAGCGGCGAATACCTCGCGCCGAAGGCATTTTGGCACTACAGCGGCGTTGAAATTTTATACGAGTGGTAGGCACGACCTAACTTGGAGCAGAATTTTGCGCGCCGTGTAAATTTAAATATCGCATCAATTCGAGCACTATAAATAAAATTCCGTGCCGCAAAATTTCGGTCAGAATTTTGCTTTGACGCTAAATTTTAAAATTCCGAACGACGTAAAATTTTATATTAGAATTCCGCAGGGCATTAAAATTTTATAAATTTCGCTAGCTACCGAATTCGCAAAATTACCGCTCGCTTCAAATTTTGCACATTCTACGCGCAAAGTAAAATTTCGCTTTGCTGCAGAATTTTCAAAACACGAAATTTACAATTTATAAAATCCAAAAAGTATAGAATTTTAGAAAAAGCGTAACTTACAAAATTTCAAAAAGCAAAGCGCGCGAGCTTTTACAGCTCGCCGAAAAGCGCTTCGAGATTTTTAAGACCTTCCTCCGTGGAGACCTTTTTCTCGCTTGCCGAACCGGTTTCGATCAGCTCGATCTCGCAGCCGCACAACATCGAAGCGAGGCGGATATTTAGGCCGTTTTTGCCGATCGCTTTGCTTTTTTGATCGGGGTTTACGTAGACGATCGCCTTGCCGTCCTGCGCTATTTTGACCGAGTTTACGATCGCGGGCGCCATCGCGCGAGTGATCAAAATTTCGGGACTCGCGGAGTATTCAAACGCGTCGATGCTCTCGCCGCCGCTTCCGTCTTGCAAATTTTTGCTTAAAAATCTACTCACCGCGTCGATGCGAGCGCCTCCTTTGCCGACGGTGGCGCCTACCGGATCGACGTTTGGCGAGACGGCGCTAAGTGCGATCTTGGCTCGCCTGCCCGGAATCCTCGCGCAAGCCTGAATGATAACGCTGCCGTCTTTGATCTCTGGGACTTCGGCGGCGAGTAGGGCTTCTAGAAATTTCGGGCTGGTGCGCGAAAGCTCTAGTCTGATGCCGTGAGATTTGTCGATGGCTACGTTTTTGATGACGGCCTGCAAGACGTCGCCCACTTTGAAATTTTCGCCCTTGATACGGTTCTTAAGCGGCATAAAGGCCTTCGTATCCTCGATCTCTACGTAGGTCGTGCCGTCGTGATCGATCTTGGTGACCGTGCCGTGGGTGAGGGTGCCTACTTTGCTTTTATAGTTTTCAAAAATTTTCTCTTCAAGTAGCCTTTGGATGTGAAAATTTAGCTCTCTAGCCAGCACGCCGGAAGCCGTGCGACCGAGGTTTTCGATATTTATTTCGTAGCTTAGCTCATCGCCGATCTCCGCATTTTCGCCTATTTTTTTGGCCTCGCTTAGCGCGATGAAGTTATGATCGCCGAGCCGCTCATCATCATCCGCGACGACGTGAACCTTTTGGTAAAGCTTGACGCGTTTGGTCTGCGGATCGACTTCGCTGTCGTAGAGATACTCCTCGCCGAAAAGTCTTTTTGCGGTCTGGATGAACGCCGTTTTGACGCGCTCTTTGACGTCTGCGGGCTCAAGCCCCTTTTCATTTGCAATCGACTCGATGATGTCGGTGATTTTTTCCATAAATTTTCCTTAAGATTTGATTTCGTGCTACTAAATTTGGATTTTAAATTTTGAAGTGCGGTATTATATCTGTCTCTTATACACATCTGACGCTGCCGACGATCTTAC
>UQCL01000093.1 GCA_900539505.1 uncultured Campylobacter sp.
TGTGTATAAGAGACAGTAGTAGTTTCTCTTAAACTACCTGTATAATCTAGCGTTTTTAGCATTTGAAATTTTTTTGAAAAAATTTGAAAAAGCCGTAAAACAGGGCTTTCAAAAAAATCAAAAAATTAAAAATAAGGGGAAAATTTGATAGATGGTGTCCTGCGTTGGATTCGAACCAACGACCCCCTCATTAAAAGTGAGATGCTCTACCTACTGAGCTAGCAAGACATCGTAAGAAGTGGCGCGACGAATGGGGCTCGAACCCACGACCTCCGCCGTGACAGGGCGGCATTCTAACCAGCTGAACTACCGTCGCACCAAAAATCACACTCGCAGCGCAAGTGCTAAAGAAGTATGAAATCCAAGGATTTCAAAATGGTGGTCGCTGTAGGGATCGAACCTGCGACATCCACCTTGTAAGGGTGGCGCTCTACCAGCTGAGCTAAGCGACCGTTTGAGTTTAAAAAAGAAATGTGATTATATATCTAATACGATTAATTTTCACTTAAACAATGATGAAAAGACTGAAATTGTGCTATACTTGCGACATAAAATTTTATCAAAGGCTCGGTAAATTTAGATGAAAAAGTTGGTTTTCGCCCTGTTTCTAGCGCTTCAAGCTCCCGCTTACTCGCCGAACGAGATCGTAAACGCCATCGCCGCAGTAGCGCAAAACGAAGGAGTAAAGCCTGAAATTTTATACACCATCGTCAAAATCGAAAGCGACTTCGAGCCCTACACGATCTCCTTTTTGACAAACAAAGCAAACGCCGATTATTTTGCAAGCCTGCGCAATCAAAATGTCCGCATCAAAACGAGCAACTACAGCCTAAATTCCAGCAAATGGGTCGTTACGATCATACCGGCAAACGAAATTTACGCCGTGCAGATCGCCAAGTATCTCTACGAGGACGGCTTTAGCATCGACGTAGGACTCGGGCAGCTAAATGCTGTAAATTTCAGTCAAAACGAGATCGATTATATATTTAACCCGATGTATAACCTTACCAAATGCGCTAAAATCCTACGCAAATGTTGGAACGTCAAAAATAAAAATATCAAAGACACGATCGAGTGCTACAACTACGGCATGCGCAAACGCTACTCAAACCCTTACTACAAGCGCTTTTACGAACATTACGAGAAATTTTTCGGCAAGCCCTATTAAGAGTTAGTAAAATTTCGCTAAAATCGCGCAAATTTTAAAAAAGGATATTTCATGATACTGATCGCAGGACCCTGCGTGATCGAAAGTCGCGAGCTAATAATGAAAGTCGCGGAAAGTTTGCGCAAATTTAACGAAATGAGCGGGGTGGAATTTTACTTCAAAAGCAGCTTCGATAAAGCCAACCGCACCAGCATCTCAAGCTTCCGCGGCCCGGGATTGCAGCGCGGCTGCGAAATTTTAGCCGAAGTAAAGGAAAAATTCGGCTATAAAATTTTAACCGACATCCACGAAAGCTACCAGGCGGAGCCCGTCGCGCGCGTCGCCGACGTGCTGCAGATACCGGCGTTTTTGTGCCGCCAAACCGACCTACTCGTCGCCGCAGCCGGCACGCAAGCGGTAGTAAACATCAAAAAGGGGCAGTTTTTATCGCCGCAGGCGATGAAACACAGCGTCGAAAAGGTGTTACAAACCCGCAGCGCACGGGCTTATACTCCGCAAAGCGGCGCAGCATCCGGTAGTACGAACGCCGCGAAAAACAGCGCCTGCTCCGGCGATACCGAAATTTGCGGCGCGCAAAGCGGCGCCCGAAGCGGTGCAGATAGCAGCTCTTCCGCGCTAGGCGCGCAAAATTCTTGTGCCGCACGATCGGACGCGCAAAATTCCGCCCATGCTTGCAGTATCGAAGGCGCTGCAAATTCTGCTCAAAGCGCGCCGCAACCAAGCGGCGAAGGGATGCACGATCTGGCGCGCCGCTACGGCGTTTGGCTCACCGAGCGCGGCAGCACATTCGGCTACGGAAATTTGATCGTCGATATGCGCTCGCTGTCGATTATGCGCGAGTTTGCGCCGGTCATTTTCGACGCGACGCACAGCGTGCAGATGCCTAGTATCGGCGCTACGAGCGGCGGCGACTCGCGTTTCGTGCCGTACCTCGCGCGAGCGGCGGCGGCCGTGGGCGTGGACGGATTTTTTTACGAGACGCACCCCGATCCCGCTCACGCGCTTTCGGATGGACCGAATATGCTAAATTTGCAGCAGCTAGAGCGCGTCGTAGCCCAGACGCTCGCAATTCAAAAAGCACTCGGATTTTAAAATTTTAACGCTTCTTTTGCGAGCGTTAAAATTTTTAAAATACTCATATAGCTTGCACTCAAAAATATGGAAACCTCTGATCACACAATCAAAAACTCATCATAGCACTTGCAATTGTCTGTCTTGCCAAAAAATCAAATTTTCCAGCTTATAAATTTTGTAGTCTAAAATTTAAAAATTTCACCAACCTCTACGCCTAAAATCTTTGAAATTTTATAAATATGCTCGAGGTTAAAGTGCTTGTCATAGCGGCAGCTCTCGCAGTTTGAGTAAAATGCGACGGATTTTATGTCCATACTTAGTGCCATCTCCAGCTGGCTTATTCCCTTGTTTTCGCGAAGCCTGCGGACATTAGCAGAAATTTGAATATAAATTTTTTGATCTCGTCCATATCAAAAAAGGCTAAATTTTCACTCATTTTTTATCCTATAGGTAAAGTAAAAATTAAATTTTATTTGGATAAAATCCGCAAATCTATAATCCAATGAGATAAATATTCAAAAAGAGGCAATATCAATGATTTCTAGAAAAATTCAAAACTCATTTACTTTGCCAGACGATTGGCTAGAGCGTATAACAACTTACAAGATTTATAAAGATGAATGCTTATCGCCATCGCAGCAAGCTATATTCAAACGAATACAAGATTACATCATATATAATACAAATTGTAATAAGATAAAAAATATACTATCCATTAATCCCTGCGTTGAATTCATCAAATATATTATCAATG
>UQCL01000094.1 GCA_900539505.1 uncultured Campylobacter sp.
ATTTTAGATCCTTTATAATATAAGTATCTGAATAGTAAATTTAAATTTCAGCCAAAAAACATATAATGTAAGAAATTTAAAACAAGGATAAAATATGAAAAATCTCATCATCATCGCTCATCCCGATATGGCAAGCTCGCACGCAAACAAGGCGTGGCGCGAGGTAGCCAAAAAGCAAGCGGATAAATTTGATATTCACGAAATTTACGCCGCTTATCCGAACGGCAAAATAAACGTAGCGCGCGAGCAGGAGTTACTTTTAAGCCACGATAAAATTATCATTCAGTTTCCACTTTATTGGTACAGCTATCCGCCGCTTTTAAAGCAATGGTTCGACGATGTATTCGCCTACGGCTGGGCTTACGGCAGCACCGGCGGCAAGCTGAAAGGCAAAGAATTCGCCCTAGCGATCACTATCGGTGACGAGCGAAACAACTATAAAAAAGACGGCACGATCGGATTTGACATAGAGGAAGTTATCACGCCTTTTAAATGCGCGATGAATTTTACAGGCGCCAAGCTGCTGCCGTGCCACTTTGGCTATGGATTTTCATTTCATCCAGATAGCGAATATATCACAAAAAGTGCAGAAAAATACGAAGAATTTTTAGCAAAATTTTAAAATTTACAAAGGCAAAAACGCCTTTTTAGTCGCGAAATTTTATTTTAAAAGTGGCGGATGAAGATCGTCTCGTTTCATCCGCACTGCTTGGCACGCTTCCTGCATCGCTATTTTTGCGTTGCACACGCAACCTGCTGACATAATCCCACGCCCTTTTGATCGTAAAATTTTGCTCCCTCTTCCTAAGAGGGCAAAATTTACGTTAAAATTTATACGAAATTGCCGTATGAAGTATGCTTTAGTGCAGCCATATAAAAATCAGTGAGCATAAAATTTTACCTAAAAATTTGCACCAGCTCGCAATAACGCTCGTCTTAAATTTCCACAAAGCGCTAAAAAACTATGCATGCCCGCCGTAGCACTACTTCAAACTCTCTGCTAAATTCATAAAACGCTGCGAACTACGCGCTTACCGCTACTGAGCTTGTATATGCTGTCTATGCGCCCGCCAAGTTCATCCTCATCAATGCTAAAACAATAATCACTCATCTTGTTAGAAAGCGCATCAGCCGGCAAGTATAAAAGAGAACTACTGCGAAAGCGGTGCAAAATACGATACCTCCACGCCTAGCTGCTTAGTGCTTGCTTGCTCTGCGCGCGCAAACCCAAGATCCAAAAAGAGATTTAAAGCAAAGTAGCGCCTGCCATCCTACGCGCGTGCAAATAGCTCAAAGCTGCCAAAAAGTTTGCGATCACTTCGCCACTGAGCACAATTTGCCTATTGCACAGCTATTAATGCTTTCAGATTTCAACCTGTTCGCTTTTACTTTCCGTCTTTAAATGCCTGCATGCAGCTAGCTGCAAAGACGTATTCGCTGGATATGCCTTGTAGCCGCCCCCTCACCCTCGATAAAAATCCGCCGTAATTTATGTAGATATTTGACAGCAGGATCCGTTTGGATGAAATCTTTCATACGAAGCCTAAAAAGCGCTACGCCGATACAGATGCTCGCGCCATTTTTTCACTCTGCGCGCGCTGCCTACGTCGCTGCGGTCACAATTTTCTGATACGACACTTAAAGACAACCTATCGCCAAAACTACCGAAAAGCTTTTAGCCTTGTTTTTTCTGCTTTAGAATTTAGTCTCAATCAGTTCTTTGCTAATAAACCGACAGAATTTCCATGCTTTGATATAACCCATCCACGCGGAATTTAGCTAAATTTTTATTTGGATTCCTAAAGACGTAGCAACTTACATCGCACCCGTATTTCAGATCACTACGAAATTTCGCCGTTACATTGCAAAAGAGTTAAATTCTATCGAGCAAATTTATTAAAAATTTTAAGAGCAGCAGAAATAGCAATAGATGATTAATGCTTTTCCAAATGGATACCGCTACCATTAAAATTTTAATCAAAAGATATCCATTAAATTTACGCTCTTTAAATTAGCCAGCAAAAGCTTAAATTTCACAAGGTTGCCTGTGAAAGCAAACCCCGCAATACTTCATTAAGCAGCGCAAAAGCCGCTTTAAATTTCACTCTGCGACGCGATTTACCCAGATCAAAAACTCATCGCTCGGATTCTCGTCGTCCAGATGCGCGGGCGTGACGAGCTCAAGCGCGGTTTGCGGGATCGTCGTTTTAAATGCGTCCTTGAGCCACTGCTGAAATTTCAGGTTTGGATGCACGATAAAATCGTCCTCCTCGCTGTTTGGCGGCGCGCTAAAATCCTCATCCCAGCAGATCTCATCGTATCCGATCGCGAGCAGTCGCAAAAAATCAAGCCCATTGCGAGCCAAAACACAGGTCATCGTCGAGCCCGAGCCCGAGCCCATATGTACGATCTTCGTCTCGCCCGCATCATCCAGCCACAACGCGCACATCTGTCTCTTATACACATCTCCGAGCCCACGAGACTACGCTGCATCTCGTA
>UQCL01000095.1 GCA_900539505.1 uncultured Campylobacter sp.
ACGAGATGCAGCGTAGTCTCGTGGGCTCGGAGATGTGTATAAGAGACAGCCGTAGCCCGTGAGGCTGCCGTGCGTGCCTATGACGCGGTGGCATGGGATGATGATTGAGATTTCGTTGTGCCCTACGGCGCCGCCCACGGCTTGCGCGGACATCTTCGCTAGCCCGCGTGCTGCGGCGATTTCGCGCGCGATCTGCCCGTAGGTCGTGGTTTTGCAATATGGAATTTTAAGCAAAATTTCCCACACGGCGCGTCTAAACGCCGAGCCCACGGGATTTAGAGCGGGCGTAAAACCCGGCGTTCGCTAAAATACAGATCGAGCCAGCGCCTAGTTTGATCGCAAACGGCTAGGTTTTTTTCCTCGAAGTACCCACTTTGCTCGTTTACGCAGAATTTTCCGCTCGCGCTTTGCACCGAAAGATTGGTGGCGCGAGGTTTTTTCCCGCATCATAAGCCGCAAAATCGCGCGTGAAGAATTTTCCGCTCGTTATAAGTGTGTGTGCGCAGAATTTTAAGTCCGCGCCGCTTGCCGCTTTTGCTGCAAAATCGCTCTTTTTGCTCTTTTTCAACGCCGAGAAATCGCGCTGTGTTTCGCTCGCGGCGTGCCGCTCTTTTGCGAGCAGATCGTCGTCGCCCCGCTTTTTATCCGCACCGCTTTTCGTTTCTAGCGTGCCGCCTCTCTCGTAGCAACCCTCTCTCGCAGCGGCATCTGTTTTTGCAGCAATATCGTTCGCGCAGAATTTGCCGTTTTCGCCGTTCGCAGCGAGGGCGTGCGCGTAGTATTTCTCGCCCTCGAACCACAGCCCGCAAAGCCCCGCCCCATCGCCCGCGAGCGTGATTTTGCCAAGCGGCGAGTCGTAATAAGATATAAATTTCATCATTGCTCCTATTTTGCGCTTTTGCGATTAAATTTAGGCGCCGCAAACAGCGTCTAAATTTCCCAAATTTCTAAAATTTGCGGGCAGATTTTAGCTACGCTTTGCTTAAACTCCGCCTTTTGCGCGGCGCTCGGGTCGCTAAGGGTTTCAAATTTGCAAAAAAGCTCGGCGATCTTTAGCCAGCCCGCAAGATTGAGATCGAATTTTTTCAAATTTGCTTCGGACAAAAACTCCAAATCATGGTCGTAAAACGCGATCTCGCCGCTAGAGCTTAGCAGCCAAAGATCGCCGCTGCCGCTGTCTGCAAAGATACAAAACTCGCGCAGCAGCCCGCTGTCGCCTTCAAAAGGAAATTTTGCCGCGTCGTTGCAGCGCGCGATCTCATGCTCTTTCAGCACTCTAAAATCGCCTGCAATCTCCCTACCTAGATACCCGCTTAGGGCCTTTTTCACATTGCTTATATCCAAATCCAATCCTTCGAAGTTTCAGTCTCGTTTTTTGACGTAGAGCATAAAAAAGCCGACCATCGCCGCGAAGATCGCGCACATCGCAAGCGTCACGATGAGCGTGCCGTGCTGCGAGCCGCTTAAAAACAGCCCCGTCGTGTTCATCCCGAAAAAGCTCGTGATGAAATTTAGCGGCAGCAGCAGCGACGAGATGATCGTGAGAATGTAGATGTTGCGGCTAATTTTGTCGTTTTTGAGGCCTTGGATGAATTGATAGATATCCTCGATCCTGACGGCGTATTCGCTCATCACGCCCTTGAAAACGCCCGCTTCGTAGGCGTAGTTTTTCAGCCGCTTTTTAAGCGCCGGCTGCTCGTTTGCGCAGATGAGCAGCGCTTCGTAGAAATGCGAAATTTTGTTTTGAAATTTGCGGATTTCGTATTTGAGGACAGAGTGCCTTTTCATAAATTTTGAAAAATCGCCGCGCCGCGTGTAGATTTTTTCGTAATTCTCAAGCTCTGCGGAGTGCTCTAAAATTTTATCGCGATACTGCGCGAGGATCTTTTTGACGACCGCGAAAAACTCCGCCTCGCTGCTGGGCCGCGACTCGGCGGCATCCTCCTGCAAATAGATCGCGCCCGCGTCGAAAATAAAGCGGTAGTTTTGCTCGCGCGGCGCATCCGTCACGAAGTACACATACTCGCGATCCTCGGCGTAGTAGTAGCCCGAAACGCTGCGCTTTTCGGTAATCGGGTTCAATGAGACCTCCTTGCTTAATCGGTTTAAATTTACGGAATTTCAGAATTCAGCTCAAATTTACGGAATTTTGAAATTCCGCTGCCGATCAAAATTCTGAAATTCCGCCGCTAATAGGAATTCTGAAATTCCGCCGCCACTTAAATTTTATCGTATTTGGAATTTCAAAATTCTTTTGCGCTTGAAATTTAGAATTCTAAGCACGAAAGAATTTATTATTGGTGGAATTTTATGCGACGTAGTCGCAATATAAAGAATTAACGCGAGCGTAGCTCGCACCGCTTAAAGCGTCGTAGCTGTCTCTTATACACATCTCCGAGCCCACGAGACTACGCTG